>QJPH01000533.1 GCA_003242955.1 Candidatus Methylumidiphilus alinenensis | reverse complement strand
ACCGATGGGACCTCTCAAGTTCTCGACGCTTCTCTTTCCCCATGCCAGGCGCTAGGGACCTCGGCAGGCCCTCGGGAATCTCACCGCGCCGAAACCTTAGATCGAAGTTTGTGTTCTCTGTTGTCCGCCTGGTTTCCCGGCGGTGCCACGCTATCTCGATCATCATTCCGACTTGCCGATTCCTCTGTATTGGCTTCCGTTGCGTTGACGACGTCGCCACCTGCATTTTTGCTCTTAACGAGGTTGAATCGCTTCGGGGTGGTGCATCACCCCTCTGGCCTAGGGAATGCTCTGTCTACGCTTCACGACTTTTGTTCGCCTGTACCGCAGGTCACACCCCGCAAATACCGCTCCGCCAGCCGCGCAAGACTCGATACGGGTGGGTGGCTAGCCCTTGCCCGACAGGGACTTTCACCCCGCAAGAAGCGTCAAGCTTCGCTTGACGCACCAACGCCCGAGCTAAGGGGCGCGGGCGGACTAAACCAGGGGGAAAGAGGCAAAGCGTAACCCCTCGTCCCCTTGAGCGCCGGGTTGGGCGGCCGCTTCGGGAGAGGAAGCCGGGGTTGCATGACTTTTGCTCTTTAATTTAAAGCGTACCTGAACTCGGAGAGCCACTCAAGGGCTTGGAGCGTTGGGCAATCTTAATTAGGGACCTAAGCGTTTCGTTCACAACTTCCTCTGTGGGGAACGCTGCTGCCACGTCTGGACTTAATAGTACTAAATTTGTGCCTTTTTGATACTCTTCATAGTGCTTTCCACGAACGCCCTGCCCCAAATCCTCCCGCTTGTATTCAGGTCGCAATTCATCATGTTGATTAGCCATCTTCGTAAATTCTCCGTTCGGGGCGTGTCGCCTCTCTGGCGCTAATAATTCGTATCATGCCTTGTCGGTGGGTGTATGAGACCACCAACAAACGATTGGAACGCGATACGCCGAATGCCAAAAAACGAAATTCATCAGTGGAATGATCGGGATCGGGGAAAGAAATTGCCAAAGGGTCTCCAAACACTGTGGTGGCCTCGTGAAATGAAACACCTTTATGTTTGCGCTCGTTGTCAGTAGCTTTCTTCGTGTCCCATTCAAATTTCACGGTTCGATTATACCCCGATTGATTTCAAAGGGTGCTTGCAATACACGGGGAAGCCACTATTGTATGAAGTATGCTTTAACATGTTACCGATTGCACCTTACCACGTTAGCGATGTGAATGCTGAATGCACATTAAACCTCATCTATATCAACCACATCAACTTCTTTGTTTTTATAAGCAGCGTTGCTGTTTTTAAACTTATTGACCGCCAACTCCTTAGCTACTGTGTCGCTATTTGCTTCAACTGTAACAGTTTGCGAGCTGTGCTTGTACTCACCAGGATTGCCGTATTTCAGAGTAACTCTATATTTAGTCATTTTGAAGACTCCAGATATTTCTAAAGATTGGATGGGAAAATTGTGCGTCGGTTCACTTTTGTATTGAACACCCCAGCAGATGCTGGAAAAAGGATGCCCAACGCCCGAGCTAAGGGGCGCGGGCGGACTAAACTTGGGGGAAACTGGCCAAGGCGCAACCCCGCGTCCCCTTGAGCGCCGGGTTGGGCGGCGGACTAGAAAAGAGTGGCCTTTGCTCTTTGCTTTTCGCTCTTGGCTTTTAAGCATCCGGCGCAATACGCGGCAAGCCGCTGCGCCTACTGCATTATTGCACCCTAGACCCTCTTATCAGTTCCTCGACCGTTAAACCGATATCTTTCGCAATTTGTCGTAGCAATATCGGCGATACATCACGCCCAGCATGAAATGGGACTGTTGTACACCTGCCATCCGGGTGGCGAAACTGCTTGTGAGAACCACGTTGTCTAAGTTCGCTAAACCCTAATACCTCAAGCAATGCAACAACCTCGCGAGGCTTAAGAACAGGCAATCGGCCCATGCTCAAGCAACAACGACATTTTGAGTGCCGATAAATTCTGCTTCAAATATTGGCTCACCGTCCTCAAGCAACATTTCAACGACTTCTCGGAGATTTTGATTTAGTTCATCCAATGTTTCTGCTTGAGTATGCGCACCCTTGAATCCAGGAATAAAGGCAACATAAAATCCCGTATCCCTACATCGCTCAACAATTGCCGTGTAACTTCTCATACGAACGAACCCCCCGTTGCCACTAAAGCGAAAGAACTTTTTCTAAAATGCGTTGCAAGTAACAGTTTAAGGATCATACTCTTAAAACAGAACTGCTACAAACCTCGCCTAACGTCTGCGTCCAGAAGCTGCTCCGGTTGCGATAAAGCCACAACCCAAACTATGCCGCAACACCATTCAAAATTTGTTTGATTTTTTCAAGCGAAAACACGGGGGAAAGGTTTTCATCATTATATTTATCTTCGATGAGTTCGTGTGGTTTGCAACTGCTTGAATATGCAAAAGACAGCACTATTTCATAATTCGGCCTCACTCCTTCCCCTGTTGTGCCGAGCCGTACACCTATCCGAGCATCAGGACGATTATAACTTTCCATATTGGACATGATATTTTGTAAACAATCGGCATCAATGCCGAGAATTTTGTCTTTGTCCCAAATAATATTGGACATATTTTTCTCCTAAAAAGTGATGCCGCCCAACGCCCGAGCTAAGGGGCGCGGGCGGACTAAACTTGGGGGAAACTGGCCAAGGCGCAACCCCGCGTCCCCTTGAGCGCCGGGTTGGGCGGCGGACTAGATAAAGAGTGGCTCTTGCTCTTTGCCCTTCGCTCTTGGCTTTTTTCCATCCGGCGTAATACGCGGCAAGCCGATATTGCGCCCTTGGCCCTTTACGCATTTTGCGCCACCACACGTGGTCAGTCTGGAGTGGCAATGGTTGAATCTTGCCACAAGTATAACGCTTCGTCATGTCGGCAGTGGCTTATTATTCTGTAGGATTGCCCCTACACGGAACGACAATCGCAGCCAGCCAAGCCGGTGCGGGAGACGAACCGGTCCCCATCTATTAGGGCACAATAGAGAAGCGTATTGCGCACTTGGCACTATTGTGTCTTATCCTGTTTTGGTTGCACGGGCTTTTTTTCTACTAGCTTCCAGTTTCCTTTATCATCAATACGAAGCGTGTATCTGAAATGTAAAGTAGGGCAGCAATTACTATCATTCTCTGCGAATTCACCAGCTTCCACAACAAGAGTGTTTTCTGTATTGCCAACCAATCGTTCAAAAAGACGGGTGTTAAACTCTAAGTCAATCACCGGAGATGACCGAAGCGGATCTACGATAAAGGTGCCACCTGCCCCGGTATGAACTAGCGCGGCGTTGAAACTTGTTGTCCCTGAACCACCAGCACATCCTATGTCTCCATCCCAAAACACCAAATATTGGGCATCGTAGGCATTATCAATTGTCTTATATGGCTTTAGCGCGGCGATATCTTTCGCTTTGGCCGACGACTCAACGCAGGATATTGCAGAGGCGTAACCGTTGACTGCCTGTAATACTTTTCTTGTAACTTCTTGAACTGAAGGCACATTCTCAGTTGAAAGAGCTTGTGCATTGGAAGTCACTATAAAAAATGATAGGCAATAGAATAAGACTATGATTTAATGAAAGTCTTTGCAAATTCAAAAGATTTATCCAGCAACCATTTGATGTTGAATACGCTGTCTATGGACCCAAACGCCACATTGGAAACAGCCGATGACTAGGGCAGAATTCATTTCCAGGCTTGCCGACAGGCTCGGCCACCTGCCAGCCGGCGAAGTCAAGGCGGCGGTGCTGGCGATCACCGACCGGATTGGCCTCGCTTTGCAGAACGGGGAACGGGTGGAAATTCGCGGGTTCGGCGGGTTTTCGCTGCACCGCCGCCCGCCGAGGGTTGGCCGCAATCCGAGAACCGGGGAGGCTGTTAATGTGGCAGCGCGTTTCGCCGTCCACTTCAAGCCTGGGAAGCAACTCAGGGAACGGGTGGACGCAGTCCGTGATTGACCGTCAAGCAGCCTTCGCTAAGATTGGGTAGTTTTTTAGGCAGTCAACATCAGGCACAGTGAGAAACACAGGCATGGCGAATAGCAACACCTACGATTCCTCGTGGGACCGGGAAGGCAACGAGGCGGCGTGGAATGAAATATATGCGGGATGGAAAAAGAGGGATTGGGAAGAGTGGCTATCGGAGCGGCTCTCCTTTCCATTCGTGGCGGACAGGACCGAGGATTTGGAGAGTGATGTCCTTAGGGAAGAAGCATTGTTTGGGGTGGGGCATTCTATGAAAGTCCTCTCCATCCAAGATGAGGACGAGACCCATGGGATCATTGTGAAAGTGCGGGAAGGGAGAAGAATCGGGTATGTGCCGCTCTGCGAATTGGAAGTAACCCCACGCAAAAACGCAAACTATTGGCCTGTGAGAGAATATATGGTGTGGTTTGCCAACCGGTAACGGGGCAGGGTAAGGGTTAAATTGTGCAATAAGCCTATAAGTGTGCGGGTGCGCGGGGATCGGCGCTGTTTCCCGTGTTTTCGGCGAAGTTCGCCGCAATTTGACATAACATCGCGTTCTGCGCAATTGGGCATCTAGGCATTGCTTGACTTGGCCCGCAACTGTGCCTTAGAGTGATGTGCCGCCATGGATTTAAACAAGCCCCCCCGATACGGCATCCATTTTAAACGCCACGCCCACGCTACCTAATCCCCAGAAAGCCCCGTCCCAAGCTTCCCTGACTCAATAACCTATTTACACTGCGCAAGGAGACACGAATGGTCATTTTCCCTGGGCTGGCGATGGGCGGCATCGCCGCGATTGCGCTGGCGCGGCGCCGGCCGACCCCGCTAATCGATTATTTAGATATGCCGGCCTTGCCGCCCAACCCGCCGCAGACCGAGCCGCGCCAAGGAAAGCAGGAGGCGATTTGCGCCCACCTCGCCGGGTTGGACGACCAGTACCAGGCTTTCGTCCAAATCCATCTCGACCCCTGGCTGGCGAGCAGCCTGCGTGACCAGCACATGCGGGCGTTGACCCAAGACCACCTCAGACAGCTTGGCGAGTTGGAGAAAGACTTGAACCGAAGCCTGATTAGCTCCGTAGCCGCGCTTGGCTTGATCGGCGCGGAGGCGCTGGCGGGGTTCAGCGCCACGCCGTTTATCATGGCCTTCGGCCTGTTCACGTCCTGGCCCGCGGTCAAGGAGGTTTACCGCATCGCTGTCGATGAGCGGCGGCTGAGCATCTTGCACCTCTTGACCGGGTACTCGGTGGCGCAGTGGTTTAGCGGCACCTACTGGGCGGCCATCACTGGCATGTTGGTCACGACCCTAGGTTCCAAGGTCCAGCTATTGACCCGCATCGTCACGCGCCATTCGCTGAGCCACCTGTTCGGCGAGCAACCCGCGCAGGTGTGGGTGGTTGTCGAGGGCGTCGAGATGCAAGTCCCGTTCGAACAACTGCGCATCGGCGATATCCTCGTGCTGGATGCCGGCCAGCCAGTGCCGGTCGATGGCGTGGTGGTGCAAGGTGCGGCCACGCTAGACCAGCACCGGCTGACCGGCGAGTCGCAACCAGTGGAAAAGACGGTGGGCGACACAGTGCTGGCCGCCACTGTGGTGCTGGGCGGTCGCATCCAAGTGCGGGTCGAGAAGGCCGGGCAGGAAACTGCCGCGGCCCGCATCGGCGAGATTCTCAACCGCACGGTGGATCGCCAGGAACTGCGGCTGGCCGACTATTTCAAGGATGTGGAGTACACGCTGATGCCGATGCTGGCCGCCAGCGCGTTCGGCTGGCTGTTGCGCGGCCCGCAGACCGCCACGGCCCTGCTGGGCTGCAACTTCCTGGCCGGCACGGTCTCCCTGCGACTGCTGCCGCTGCTGAACGGCCTCAGCCTCGCCGCCGAGCGGGGCATCTTGGTGAAGGACGGCCAAGCCCTGGAAACCCTGGGCGAGGTGAACACCTTTATCTTCGACAAGACCGGCACCTTGACGCTGGAGCGCCAGCAAGTGGTGCAAGTCCATGCCGTCCCCGGCTTCGGCGAAGCGGACGTGTTGCGGATCGCCGCGGCGGCGGAGCATCGCCAGAGCCACCCCATCGCCCATGCCATCGTGGAAGCAGCGGCGGCGCGGCGGCTTGCGGTGCCGCGCATCGACGAGGCCCATTACGCGCTCGGCGCCGGCCTCACGGTCAAGCTGGATGGCAGCTTGGTGCGGGTCGGCAGCCAGCGCTTTTTGGAGGCGGAGGGCGTCGCGCTGCCGCCGGGGCTGCGCACGGTGCTGGACGCGGCGCAGCGCGAAGGCCACGCGCTGGTATTCGTCGCGGTGGACGGCGCGGCGGTCGGCGGCATCGAGTTGGCGGCGGCGCTACGCCCGGAGGCGCAAGCGGTGGTGGAATGGCTGAAAAGCCGCGGCTACGCGCTGTACATCCTGTCCGGCGACCAGGAAGCCCCGACCGCCAAGCTGGCCGCCGAGTTAGGCATGGACGGCTATTTCGCCAACACGATGCCAACGGAAAAAGCCCGGAAAGTCGAAGAATTGCAGGCCCAAGGCCGGCGGGTCTGCTTCGTCGGCGACGGCATCAACGATGCCGTGGCCTTGCTCCAGGCCAATGTCTCCATTTCCTTCCGGGGCGGCACCACCGTCGCCAGCGATGCCGCGCAGATCGTGCTAATGGAAGACCATTTGGAGCAAATCCAGGTCTTGTTGGAATTGGCCGCCGCCTATAACGGCAGGGTTCAAGGCACTGTCCGCCGGGCGAAAGGCTTTAGCCTAGCGGCCGGGGCCGGGGTGCTGTTGCTGCCCAAGCGGCAGTTCCAAATTGTGCCTTTGCTATGGGTGGCCCAGCTCGCCATCGGCATAGCCAGCGCCGGTCGGCCGTTGCTGGATGACCTCGCCACCGATGAAGCCCTGCCCACGGTGGCGGGAAACGATACTTAACGCGGCCCATATAAACGGGGCCAATCCTTGGCAAGCTTACGGCAACGCGGCAGACCGGTCTTGACTTAGCCGATGTGGGCCGGTCTTTTATCGGGTAGGCGCTGTTGCCAGCCGACGCTAAGCATTAGGATAATTCAGAATATCCTCATAACCTATTTGAAGCGTGGCCTAACGGGATGTTGTAATATAAAAAAACAAGGCTTCCCGACATAATATAAGGGCATAGGCAAGCCCACAACATTTTGCCATTGACAATAGGGCATAAACCCTCTACCATGCCAACCGCAACCGCAACCGCAACCGCAACGAGCATACGCAGAAGTCCAATGCGAATCGGCTTCATATTGCATTTATAAGGGATTCCGCCGTGTATCGCCGTTCGTGGTGAATCTACTGACATGCACCCGTTTGACTTCGCGTTGGCGGTATGCTGAGTGTCGAATGCCGCGAACATTTATCACCCTTGGCAAGCCAAACGTACAGTAATAAATAACTACCCCCCATTTATTGGGTTTGCAATCTTATTAATTAGGGTTGCCAGATGGATATGGCCCATCGGTGAAGAGCATGGCCTAAGCATAAAATTATTCCTATAGAAATTTAATATGGCAAACTACTTGGCAAATAACGCTAAAGGCTGGATGGAGCCTCTGTTGGGCTCCGACCTAGATTCCTTGCCACTGTCGGCGGCTCAGTGTGAAATATGGATTGCCGAGCAACAATTGGACTCGGAAAACCAAGCATATACCATTGCCGATTACATCGAGATGCAGGGTCCGGTGGACGCGGCATGGTTCGAGTCGGCGTTGCGGCACGTCGTCGCCGAGGCGGATTGCCTGCATGCCCGTTTCGCAGAAGACAGCGAGGGTCCTGCGCAACTGACCGGACGGTTTGCGGATTGGCCGCTGCCGGTAGTCGATGTCAGCGCGGAGCCTGACCCGCAGGCCGCCGCGCAAGCTTGGATGGCGGCCTACATAAGCCGCCCTTTCGCTCTGGCGCAAGGCCCACTGTTCGGCTACGCCTTCATCAAAGTCACCCCCGCATTGTTTTTCTGGTTGCAAAGCTACCACCACATCGTGCTGGACGGCTTTGGCGCGTCCCTGTTAGTCCGGCGGGTGGCCGAGGTTTACACGGCGCTGGCGACGGGGCGAGAATGCGGAAAGAGCGGCTTCGGCTCGCTGCGCCAATTGCTGGACAGCGATGCCGCCTACCGCGCCTCGGCGGCATTCGCGCAAGACCGCGACTACTGGACGGGCCGCTTCGCCGACCAGCCGGAACCGGGCCGGCTCGGCGGCAGGCCGGGCCGGGCCGCCGCGCACCTGCTGCGGCGTGGTGCGCATTTCCCCCCCGCCAAGCTGGATGCCTTGCGGGCGGCGGCCCGCCGGGCCAGGGTGCCGTGGTCGGTGCTGCTGCTCGCGGCGGCGGCGCTCTACACGCAGCGCCTGAGCGGGGCGGAGGACGTGGTTCTCGGCCTGCCCGTCAGCGCCCGCACCGACGCCACGCTGAAACGGACACCGGGCATGCTGTCCAACGCCGTGCCGTTGCACCTGTCGGCCCGCCCGGATTTGACGTGGTCGGCCTTCGTCGCCGAGGTGGCGCAGGCGGTCCGCGAAGCCTTGGCGCACCAGCGCTACCGGGGCGAGGACATCCAGCGTGACCTGGGCCTGTCCGGCGGCGCCCGGTCCTGGTTTTCGCCGACCGTCAACATCATGACCTTCGACCATGACCTGCGCTTCGCGGAAGCCCCTGCCACGGCGCGGAACCTCACGGTCGGACAGGCCAGCGACTGGTCCATTGTCGTTTGCGACCGCCGCGACGGCGCGGGGCTGTCCATCGACTGGCATGCACACCCGGAAGTCTTCGCGGCGGCAGAACTGGCCGCCCACCAAGAACGCTTCATTGCCCTGTTGGACACGCTTTCCTCTGTCGACCCGGCGCAGCCTATCGGGCTGATCGACCTGCTGCTGCCCACCGAGCACCGCCAGTGGCTGGCCTATGCCAGCGGCCCGGTTCAGGCCGTGCCGCCGCTGCACCTGCCCGCACTGTTCGAGGCGCAAGCGGCCCTGACCCCGCACCGCTCCGCGCTGATCCACGGCGACCTCGCGCTGAGTTACGCCGAGTTCAACCTTCAGGCAAACCGCCTCGCCCACCATCTCATTGCGCTGGGCGCGGGGCCGGAGCGGCGCGTCGCGTTGATGCTGCCGCGCTCGGGCGTGGGCGTCGTCGCGCTAATGGCAGTGCTGAAGACCGGCGCGGCCTATGTGCCGATAGACCCGGACTATCCGGCGGACCGCATCGGCTTCATGCTGGCCGATGCCAAGCCGGTGCTGCTGTTGGCCCATGGCGATACCGTGGCGCGGCTGGCGGGGCTGGAGTCCCCGCCCATCCTGCGCTTGGACGCTGTGTCCCTCCCGGCCGAACTGGCCCGCCGGCCCGATGCCAACCCGACCGAGGCCGACCGGCTCGCGCCCCTGCGGCTAAGCCACCCGGCTTATGTGATCTATACCTCCGGGTCCACCGGTCAGCCCAAGGGTGTGGTGGTCGAGCATCGTTCGGTGTCCGACTATCTGGCCTGGACCGCCAACGCCTACCCCGCCGCCCAGGGCATGGCGCTGCTGCATTCTCCGCTGTCGTTCGACTTGACCGTGACAGCCTTGTGGACGCCGCTGGTGGCCGGCGGCTGCGTCCGCGTCGCCGCGTTGGAAGACGCCCCGGCCCCCGGCCTGCCGCCGCACCGCTTCCTCAAAGCCACGCCCAGCCACTTGCCGCTGCTGGCCGCGTTGTCCGGCGAGCTGGATTTTGCGCCCGATGCCGAATTCCTGTTCGGCGGCGAGGCGCTGTTCGGCGAGGCGCTGGCCGAATGGCGTCGCTTGCGCCCCGAGGCCGTGCTGTTGAATGTCTACGGCCCGACCGAGGCTACGGTGAACTGCGCCGAATACCGCATAGCACCCGGCCAGCCCGTCCCCCCCGGCCCGGTGCCGATAGGCCGACCGCAGGCCAACGCCAGACTGTATGTGCTGGATGCCGCCTTGCAGCCGGTGCCGCCCGAGGTGCCGGGGGAACTGTACATCGCCGGGGCCGGCCTGGCGCGGGGCTATCTCGACCGCCCCGGCCTGACCGCCAAGTGCTTTGTCGCCGACCCGTTCGGCGGCCTATTCGGCGAGCCGGGCGCACGGATGTACCGCACCGGCGACCGGGCGCGCTGGCTGGACTGCGGCAACCTGGAATTTCTGGGCCGCGTGGACGAGCAGGTCAAGGTGCGTGGCTTTCGCATCGAACTCGGCGAGATCGAGGCGGCGCTGGCCCGCCACCCGGGCGTGGCGCAGGCTGCGGTGATCGTCCGCGAAGACCGGCCCGGCGACAAGCGGTTAGTGGCTTATGTGGTCGCCGAGGGCGAACCCTACCCAGTCGGGGCGCTGCGCCAACACCTTGAATTATCCCTGCCCGAGTACATGCTCCCCGCCGCCTTCGTCGCGCTGGATGCCCTGCCGCTGACCCCGAACGGTAAGCTCAACCGGAAGGGCTTGCCGGTGCCCGACTTCAACCCCGTCGCGCCGGGCCGCGCACCGCAGTCGCCGCAAGAGCGGCTGCTATGCCAATTGTTCGCCGAAGTGCTGGGCTTGGAGCGGGTGGGGGTGGACGACAGTTTCTTCGCGATGGGCGGCGACAGCATCATCGCCATTCAATTGGTCAGCCGGACGCGGAAAGCTGGTTGGGTCATCAGTTCCCGCGACGTGTTTGAACACAAGACTGCGGCAGGGTTGGCGGCGGTGGCGCGGGCGGTGTCCGGTGCGCGGCAGGAAACCGGCGCGGGCGGCGTCGGCGAGGTGGTGTTGACGCCGATCATGCGGCGGCTATGCGAACGCGGCGGTTTGCTGGATACCTACAGCCAAGGTGTGGTGGTGCAAACCCCGGCCGGCTTCGCCTGGGATGATTTGGCCCGTTTACTCCAAGCCTTGCTTGACCGTCACGATATGCTCCGCGCCCGCTTGGTCTTGGTCAACGGCCAGTGGACCATGCAGGTGGAGCCGGTCGGCGCGGTGGCGGCGTCCCGGTGCCTGGCGCGGTTGGATGCGGTCGGTTGGGACGACGAGACCGCACGGCAGGCCATCGTGGACCGTGAGGCGACGGCGGTCATTGCCCGCCTGGCCCCGCAAGCTGGCTTGATGCTGCAGGCCACTTGGTTGGATCGCGGCCCGGTCCGCCCCGGCCGCTTGGTGTTGGTCGTCAACCATCTCGTCGTGGACGGCGTGTCGCTGCGCATCCTGACCGAGGACTTGGCAGCAGGGGCAAGGCAGTTGGCGGCGGGACGGAAACTGGCGCTGGAACCTTGCGCCACGCCATTCCGGCGCTGGGCACGGCAATTGGCGGCCCAGGCGCTGACGGCGGCGCGAGTCGGCGAAATGGCCTTTTGGACAAAGACGCTGGGCAGCGTCGAGCCGCCGCTGGGCGGGCGCGGGTTGGATCCGGCGCGAGATACTGTCGGTGCCTGCCAAACCTTCAGATTGACCTTGGCTTCGCCCGCCGAACCCTTGCTGACTACCGTGCCTGCGGCTTTCCACGCCGGCATGGAAGATGTGCTGCTGTGCGGCCTCGCCTTGGCGATGCTGGCTTGGCACCGGCGTCACGGCTGCGCCGACGGGCGCACTAGCCTCTTGGTGGAAATGGAAGGCCATGGCCGCCAAGAGCATTTGGTGGAAGGCGCGGATTTATCGCGCACCATCGGCTGGTTCACCGCCCGCTTCCCGGTGTTGCTGGACCTGGCCGGGATCGACCTAGCCGAGGCGTTGGCGGGCGGGCAGGCGGCGGGGCAGGCGCTGAAACGGGTCAAGGAACAATTGCGCGCCGCCCCCGACCATGGGCTCGGCTACGGCCTGCTGCGCTATCTTAACCCGGAGACCGAAGCGATCCTCGCCGCCTTGGTCCGACCGCAAATCACCTTCAACTATCTGGGCCGCTTCCTCGTCCCCACGGCCAGTGACTGGGCGGTGGTGCCCGCCTCCACGTTGCTGCTGGAAGGCCGGGGCGATGCCGCCCTGCCGGTGGCCCACGCACTGAACATTGCTGCCTGGACCGAGGACCGTCCCGGCGGGCCGCAATTGCACGCCCGCTGGCTGTGGCCCGCCGGGCTGCTGTCCGAGGCGGCAGTGCGCGAGCTGGCCGAGGCTTGGTTCCGTGCCTTGGAGGCGCTGGCCGACCATGCCGTCCGCCCCGGCGCGGGCGGGCACACCGCCTCGGATTTTCCGCTGGCGCAACTGTCGCAGGAAGAAATGGACAGCCTTTTCTCGGGCTAACCTTGCCGTCAAGTGTTAATTTCCTGACGATCAACCGCTGCCGCAGCAAGCCAACCACCGAATTTCATTGAAGGTAACAAAGTCCCATGCTCAACCAAGCCGAACTTGAAGACATACTCCCGCTGTCGCCGCTGCAGGAAGGATTTCTGTTTCTGACCCAGCTCGACGGAGACGGGCCGGATGTTTATATCATCCAAACCGTGTTGGACTTGGAGGGCGCGGTGGATTCGGCCCGCTTGCAAACTGCCGCCCAAGCCCTGCTGAACCGCCACCCCAATTTGCGGGCGGCGTTCCGCCGCACCGCCGAGGGCCGCCCGGTGGCGCTGATTCCGCGCCGGGCGCAATTGCCTTGGCGGATTGTCGATCTGTCTGGCCTGGACCCACAGGCCCAACAGGCCGAGGCCGGTCGGGTGCTGAACGAGGAGCATGGCCACCGTTTCGACCTTGCCCACCCGCCGCTGCTGCGGATGGCTCTGCTCCGGCTGGGCGAAGGCCGCCACCGCCTGTCGATAGTCAACCACCACATCCTCGCCGACGGCTGGTGCCTGTCCATCATGGTGAAGGAGCTGTCGGCCTTGTACGCCAGCGATGGGGATCCGTCTGTCCTGCCGCCGCTGACCCCTTACCGCAAATACTTGGCGTGGCTGGGGGCGCAAGACCGGGCCACCGCCGAAGCCGCCTGGCGCAAGGCCCTAGCGGGGTTGGAAGCGCCCACCCTGCTGACGGGCGAAGACTGGCGGCGAGGCGCGTTGGTACCCGACAAGCTCGTCGCCGAACTGTCGGAAGAACTGACCGCCACGCTGGCCTCCGCGGCGCGGCGGCAAGGCGTGACAGTGAACACCCTAATGCAAGCCGCTTGGGGCATCTTGCTCGGACGACTGACCGGCCAGAACGATATCGTGTTTGGCACTACGCTATCAGGTCGCCCGCCTGAACTCGATGGCGCGGAGTCGATGATCGGCATGTTCGTCAATTCGTTGCCAGTGCGGCTTAAGCTGCCGCCCGAGGAGTCGGTGGAGCAATTGTTGGCCCGGTTGCAAACCGAGCAAGGCCGCTTGCTAGGCCACCAGCATCTCAGCCTGATTGATGTCCAGCAGATCGCCGACCTAGGCCAGTTGTTCGACACGCTGGTGGTTTACCAAAACTACCCCTTCGAGCGCCGCCGCCCCGGCGAACCCGGCATCGGCCTTTGCGTCCGCGATGTGGAAATACGCAGTTCCACCCACTATCCACTGACCCTGATCCTGACACCCGGTGTGCGCCTGTCGCTAAGCCTGTCCTACCGGCCCGACCTGTTTAGCCTAGAATACGCCGCAGCCCTAGTCGGGCGCTTGCAATTGATCTTGGCGCAACTGGCCACCGAGCCCGAGCTGCCGGTGCATCGGGTAACTGTGTTGACCGCCGATGAGCGCCGCCGATTGTTGCGAGCCGACGCCCCGAAGGTGGCTTATCCCGCCGATAACACTTTGACCGGCCTGTTCGAAGCCCAGGCCCAGGCCACGCCCGAGGCCGTCGCACTCACTTGTGGCGGGAAAAGTTTGAGCTACGCCGAATTGAACGCCCAAGCCAACCGCGTCGCGCACCGCCTGATTGGGCATCCCGCTTTCGCCCGGGGCCAAAATCCGTTGGTGGCGCTGTGCGCGGAGCGCTCGCTGGAGATGGTCGTAGGGCTGTTCGGCATCCTCAAGGCCGGCGGGGCGTATGTGCCGCTGGACCCGCTGTATCCGCTCGACCGCCTGGCTTACATGCTGGACGACAGCGCGGCGGCGTTGCTGCTGACCCAAGCGCAGGTGCAAAACCGCCTGCCCGCCTCGGCGGCGGCAGTCGTATTGCTGGACGGGGACGGCTTGGCCGGGCTGCCTGCGGAAAACCCGGCCTCGCAGGCTCGGCCCGCCGACCTGGCCTATGCCATTTACACCTCCGGCTCCACTGGCCGGCCCAAGGGCGTGGCGATGCCGCACCGGGCGGCGGTCAACCATATGCTGTGGATGCAGCAGGCGCTGCCTTTGACACCCGACGACACGGTGTTGCAAAAAACGCCGATCAGCTTCGACGCATCGGTGTGGGAGTTGTTTTCGCCGCTGATCGCCGGGGCGCGGCTGCTGCTGGCCCCGCCGGACGCCCACCGCGAACCGGCCGAGCTGTCTCGCCTGCTGGCAAGCAAGCACAAGGTGACGGTGCTGCAACTGGTGCCCTCGCTGTTGCCGACGCTGCTGCAACAGCCGGAAGTCGGAGAATGGCGCAGCCTGCGGCGGCTGTTCTGCGGCGGCGAGGCATTTTCCGGGGTCCTATGGGCGCAGTGCCGCGAGCGGCTGCCGAACACCGCCGTTTACAACCTTTACGGCCCCACCGAAACCTGCATCGACGCCACTTTCCACGCCTGCCGGGATGGCGACGAGGTGGCCGGCGTCCCCATCGGCCAGCCTATTGCCAACCTCCGCACCTATGTATTGGACGCCGGTCTGCAACCAGTCCCGGTTGGCGTGGTCGGCGAGCTTTACATCAGCGGGGCGGGGCTGGCGCGGGGCTATCTGAGCCGTCCGGGCCTGTCCGCCGAGCGCTTCGTCGCCGACCCGTTCGCCAGCCTGTTTGGCGAGGCGGGATCGCGCATGTACCGGGCTGGCGACTTGGCGCGCTGGCGTGCGGACGGCGAACTCGAATTCATTGGCCGCGCCGACGACCAGGTGAAGATTCGCGGCTTCCGCATCGAACTCGGCGAGATCGAGGCGGCGCTGCTGGCGCTGCCAGGCGTGGCGCAGACGGCGGTCATCGCCCGCCAGGACCGCGCCGACGACGTGCGGCTGGTGGCTTACCTCGTCCCCGCCGCCGGGTCCCTGCCGCGCCCGGAAGAACTGCGCGATGCCTTGCGCCGCAGCCTGCCGGACTACATGGTGCCGGCCGCGTTCGTGGCGCTGGACGCCATCCCGCTGACCGCCAACGGCAAGCTTGATCGCAAAGCCCTGCCCGTCCCGGAACTGGGCGGCACTGACGCTGGCCGGGCGCCGCAGACGCCGCAGGAGCAACTGCTGGCCGAGGTGTTCGCCGCCGTGCTGGGCGTGGAGTCGGTTGGCGCGGACGACAATTTCTTCGACCTGGGCGGACACTCGCTGCTGGCGACCAAGCTGGCGGCGCGCATCCGCGACAGCTTCGGCGTCGAGTTGCCGGTGCGGGCGGTATTCGAGCATCCGCGGCTTGCGGACTTGGCGGCGGCGGTGATGGCCGTGCGCGGGGCCGATATGTTGCCGCCCTTGCTGCCGCAGCCGGCGGACGCGCCGAAGGTGCTGTCGTTCGCGCAGCAGCGGCTGTGGTTCATCCAGCAGTTCGAGGGAACCAGCGCCACCTACAACATGCCTGCCACGCTCAGCTTGGACGGACCGTTGGACGTGGTCGCGCTGCGGGCCAGCCTGGATTGGCTGGTCAACCGGCACGACAGCCTGCGCACGGCGTTCCCGCTGCGCGAGGGCGAGCCGGGCGTTGCGTTGTTGGCGGCAGACGCCTTCGCCTGGCCGCTTGACGACTTGTCCGGCCTGCCGGAAGCCGCGCAGGCCGGCGAAGTCCGCCGCCGCGCCGACGCCCACGCCGTCGCGCCGTTCGATTTGGCGCATGGGCCGCTGTTGCGGGTCAGCCTGCTGAAGCTCTGCGAGGGCAGGCATATCATGCTGTTTAATATGCACCACATCATCAGCGACGGCTGGTCCATCGCCGTGTTGTTGGCGGATCTCGCCGAGGCGTATCAATGTTTTGCCGCAGGGCGGTCGCCTGAACGCCCGGCCCTGGCCGTGCAATACAGCGATTACGCCGCGTGGCAGCGCGGCTGGCTGCACGGCGACGCATTGGAGCGCCAACGCGCTTACTGGGCAGGGCAACTGGCCGGTGCGCCGATCTTGCTGGAACTGCCCACCGACCGGCCGCGTCCGCCGCAGCAAAGTTTCCGGGGTGCGCACTACCCACGCGTCTTTGGCGGCGAACTTGCCGCCGACCTGCGCGGCTTGGCGCGACGGCAGGGGGCGACTTTGTTCATGGCCTTGCTGGCGGCGTTCGACGTGCTGCTGGCCCGCTACAGCCGCCAAGATGACATCTTGGTCGGCAGCCCCATCGCCGGTCGCACCCACCGCGACAGCGAGGGGCTGATCGGCTTTTTCGTCAATACCCTGGTGCTGCGCGCCCAGGTCGACACCAAAGCCAGCTTCACCCAATTGCTGAAGCAAGTGCGGCAAACCTGCCTGGACGCCTACGACCATCAAGACATTCCGTTCGAACATCTGGTCGAGCAGCTCAAGCCTGAGCGCAGCCTCAGCCACAGCCCACTGTTCCAAGTCATGTTCTCGGTGCAGGACGGGGTGGACAGCCGTCTGGACTTGCCGGGGCTGGAGGTGGCTTTGCGGGAGCAGTCCCGCGCCGTCGCCAAGTTCGACCTCAGCCTGTCAGTGCTGGAAAAAGACGGGCAGTTGCATACTGACTGGGAATACGCCACCGACTTGTTCGACGCGGCGGCGATAGCCCGGATGAGCGGGCATTTCGAGGTATTGTTGCGCGGCATCGCCGCCCACCCCGATGCCCCGTTGCATAACCTACCGTTGTTGGACGAGACGGAGCGCCGCCGACTGTTGCAAGCCGACGCCCCGACGGTGGAATATCCCAGCGATAGAACTTTGGCCGAGTGGTTCGAGTCGCAGGCCCAAGCCACGCCCGAGGCCGTCGCGCTGACATTCGGCGAGGAACGCTTGAGCTACGCCGAATTGAACGCCCAGGCCAACCGCGTCGCGCACCGCCTGCTGCGGCATCCGGCCTTCACCCGGGGCCAAAATCCGTTGGTGGCGCTGTGCGCGGAGCGCTCGCTGGAGATGGTCGTAGGGCTGCTCGGCATCCTCAAGGCCGGCGGGGCGTATGTGCCGCTGGACCCGCTCTATCCGCCCGACCGCTTGGCTTACATGCTGGAAGACAGCGCGGCGGCGCTGCTGCTGACCCAGCCTTGCCTACAAAACCGCCTGCCTGCCTCGGCGGCGGCAGTCGTGTTGCTGGACGGGGACGGCTTGGCCGGGCTGCCGGCGGAAAACCCGGCCCCGCAGGCCAGGCCCGACGATCTGGCCTATGTGATCTACACTTCCGGCTCCACCGGCAAGCCTAAGGGCGTAGGGATTCCGCATCAGAATGTCGTGCGCCTGTTCACGGCGACGCAGCCTTGGTTCCACTTTGGCCCTGCCGATGTGTGGACGCTGTTCCACTCCTATGCCTTCGACTTCTCGGTGTGGGAGTTGTGGGGGCCGCTGCTGTACGGCGGCAGGTTGGTGGTGGTGCCGCACCCGGTCAGCCGCTCGCCCGCGCAATTGTTGGAATTGCTGGCGCAAGAAGGCGTCACCGTGCTGAACCAGACGCCCTCGGCGTTTTATCAATTAATGCAGGCCGACCGCGACAGCCCCGGTCAAAACCTAGCCTTGCGCAAAGTGATTTTTGGTGGCGAGGCGCTGGATCTGGGGCGGCTGGGCGAGTGGTACGAGCGCCACGCCGACGACGCGCCTGTGCTGGTGAACATGTACGGCATCACTGAGACCACGGTGCATGTCACCTATGTCGCCCTGGACCAAGCCCGCGCCGCCGCCAACCCTGCCAGCCTGATTGGCTTGGGGCTCCCGGATTTGCGCGTTTATGTCCTTGATGACGGTTTGCAACCGACCCCGACCGGCGTGGTCGGCGAGCTTTACATCAGTGGGGAGGGCCTGGCGCGGGGCTATCTGAACCGTCCGGGCCTGACCGCCGAACGCTTCGTCGCCGATCCGTTCGCCAGTCTGTTTGGCGAGGCGGGGACGCGCATGTACCGGGCTGGCGACTTGGCGCGCTGGCGCGAGGACGGCGAACTCGAATTCTTTGGCCGCGCCGATGACCAGGTGAAGGTCCGCGGCTTCCGCATCGAACTCGGCGAGATCGAGGCGGCTCTTCTGGCGCTGCCGGGCGTGGCGCAGGCGGCGGTCATCGCCCGCCAGGACCGCGCCGACGATGCGCGGCTGGTGGCCTATTTCGTCCCTGCCGCCGGGTCCGGGCCGCGCCCGGAAGACCTGCGCGATGCCTTGCGCCGCAGCCTGCCGGACTACATGGTGCCGGTCGCGTTCGTGGCGCTGGATACCATCCCGCTGACCGCCAACGGCAAGCTTGATCGCAAAGCCCTGCCCGTCCCGGAACTGGGCGGCACTGACGCTGGCCGGGCGCCGCAGACGCCGCAGGAGCAACTGCTGGCCGAGGTGTTCGCCGCCGTGCTGGGCGTGGAGTCGGTTGGCGCGGACGACAATTTCTTCGACCTGGGCGGACACTCGCTGCTGGCGACCAAGCTGGCGGCGCGCATCCGCGACAGCTTTGGCGTCGAGTTGCCGGTGCGGGCGGTATTCGAGCATCCGCGGCTTGCTGACTTGGCGGCGGCGGTGATGGCCGTGCGCGGAGGCGAGATACTGCCGCCGTTGCTGCCGCAGTCGGCGGACGCGCCGAAGGTGCTGTCGTTCGCGCAGCAGCGGCTGTGGTTCATCCAGCAGTTCGAGGGAACCAGCGCCACCTACAACATGCCTGCCACGCTGCGGCTGGACGGGCCGTTGGACGTGGACGCGCTGTGGGCCAGCTTGGACTGGCTGGTCAACCGGCACGACAGCCTGCGTACGGTGTTCCCGCTGCACGAGGGCGAGCCGGGCGTTGCGTTGTTGGCGGCGGACGCCTTTGACTGGCCGTTGCATGACCTGTCCGGCCTGCCGGAAGCCACGCAGTCCGCCGAAGTCTGCCGCCGCGCCGATGCCCACGCCGTCGCGCCGTTCGATTTGGCGCTTGGGCCCCTGTTGCGGGTCGGCCTGCTGAGGCTGGCCGAGCAGCGCCATGTGCTGCTGTTCAACATGCACCACATCATCGGCGACGGCTGGTCGATGCAAGTGTTTTTGGACGACTGGGCGCATGCCTACGCCGCCTTCGCCGCCCACGAATTCCCCAACCGCCCGGCTCTGGCCGTGCAGTACAGCGATTACGCCGCCTGGCAGCGCGGCTGGCTGCACGGCGACGCATTGGAGCGCCAACGCGCTTACTGGGCGGGCCAGTTGGCCGGTGGGCCGACGTTGCTGGAACTGCCCACCGACAGGCCGCGCCCACCGGAGCAAAGTTTCCGCGGTGCGCACCACCAGTGCGTCTTTGGCGACGAACTTGCCGCCGACCTGCGTGGCTTGGTGCGACGGCAGGGGGCGACTTTGTTCATGGCCTTGCTGGCGGCGTTCGACGTGCTGCTGGCCCGCTACAGCCGCCAAGACGACATCCTAGTCGGCAGCCCCATCGCCGGCCGCACCCTCCGCGACAGCGAGGAGCTGATTGGTTTGTTCGTCAACACCCTGGTGCTACGCGCCCAGATCGACGCCGCGACCAGTTTTGCCGATTTGTTGCAGCAAACGCGGCAAACCTGCCTGGATGCCTACGCCCACCAGGACATCCCGTTCGAGCATCTGGTCGAGCAGCTCAAGCCTGAGCGCAGCCTCAGCCACAGCCCGCTGTTCCAAGTCATGTTCTCGGTGCAGGACGGGGTGGACAGCCTTCTGGACTTGCCGGGGCTGGACGTGTCCTTGCAGGAGCAAGCCTATCCAGTCGCCAAATTCGACCTGAGCTTGTCGGTGACGGACCAGGCCGGGCAATTGCAGGCCACCTGGGAATACGCCACCGACTTGTTCGACGAGGCGACGATTGCCCGGATGGGCGGGCAGTTCGAGACCTTGCTGCGCGGCATCATTGCCCATCCTGATGCCCCGCTGCATAGCCTGTTGTTGTTGGACGAGGCCGGGCGGCGGCAGTTGCAGGCTTGGAACGCCACCGAAGCCGACTACCCCGACGATAAAACCTTCGTCAGCCTGTTCGAGGCGCAGGCCACGCAGAACCCCGACGCCATCGCGGTGGAATTCTCCGGACAGGCTTTGAGTTATGCCGAACTGAATGCCCAGGCCAACCGCGTCGCGCACCGCTTGTTGCAACACCCCGCGTTTGCCGACGGCGAAAATCCGCTGGTGGCCTTGTGCGTGGAGCGTTCGCTGGAGATGGTCACAGGACTGCTGGGCATCCTCAAGGCCGGCGGGGCGTATGTGCCGCTGGACCCGCTGTACCCCGCCGCGAGGCTGCGTTACATGCTGGACGACAGTGGGGCGCGGCTATTGCTGACCCAGCCCGGCCTGTTCGACCGCCTGCCGCCGACGGCGGCGGAGGTGCTGCTATTGGATGCAGATCTGTCCGCAGTTTCCAATGCCAACCCGAAAGCGCAGGCCGGGCCTGCGAATCTGGCCTATGTCATCTACACTTCAGGCTCCACCGGTCAGCCCAAAGGTGTGCAGATCGCCCACCGTTCGCTGCTGAACTTCGCCTATGCGCTGCGGGAACGCTACCAAATCAGTGCCGCTGACCGCATATTGCAATTCGCCTCGGTCTGTTTTGACGCCTCGGTGGAGGAAATCTTCCCCACGCTGCTGCACGGCGCGACGCTGGTGTTGCGCACGGACGCGGCGATCAACAGCCCCTTGGACTTTTTTAACTTCTGCCGCGAGACGCGGGTGAGCGTGCTGGGCTTGCCGACGGCGTATTGGCAAAGCCTGCTGACCGACGGCGAGGTTCTGCGCCGACACTGGCCGGAAACCGTCCGCTTGGTGCTAGTGGGCGGCGAAGCCTTGCCTGAAGAGAGTGTGCGGCGCTGGCTGCGCCATTTCCCCGACTATCCGGTGCTGCTCAACACCTACGGCCCAACCGAGGACACCGTTGTCGCCACGGCCTGCCGCCTGACGACGGACAATGCCGCATGGGTGCCGATAGGCAAGCCCTTGGCGAACACCCGCGTCTATGTGCTGGACCGACACCGGCAGCCACAACCGGTCGGCATTCCGGGGGAACTGGCCATCGCCGGCGTGGGCTTGGCGCGGGGCTATCTGGGCAAGCCGGCGCTGACGGCGGAGAAATTCGTCGAATTGGAACTGCTCGGCCTGCGCGAGTGGGTCTATCAAACCGGCGACTTGGTGCGCTGGCTGCCCGACGGCAATTTGCAATACTTAGGCCGCATCGACCATCAAGTCAAACTGCGCGGCTTCCGCATCGAACTTGGCGAGATCGAGACCGTGCTGGCCGGCCATGCCGATGTGGAGCAGGCTGTGGCTATCGTCCGTGAAGACCGCCAAGGCGATAAGCGCCTGGTGTCTTATGTGGTGGCGAGTGGCAAGTGGTTAGTGGCGAGAGGGGAAAACACCAACCACTCCTCACTAACCACTGCTCTCCGCGAATGGTTGAGCGAGAGACTGCCCGACTACATGATGCCGGCCGCGTTCGTCATGCTGGACGCCTTGCCGTTGACGCCCAACGGCAAGCTGGATCGCAAAGCGCTACCCGTGCCTGACCAAACCCCAACCCAGGCGGGCCGGGCGCCGAGTTCGCCACAAGAGCAGGTGTTGTGCGAAGTGTTCGCCGAGGTGCTGGGCTTGGCCGCGGTCGGCGTGGATGACAATTTCTTCGAGCTGGGCGGGCATTCGCTGCTGGCGACGCGCTTGGTGGCCCGTGTCCGCGCCATCTTGGGTGTGGAACTGGAGCTGCGCACGCTGTTTGAAACGCCGACCGTGGCCGGTTTGGCGGCGCGGCTGGAGCGGGCGGGAACGGCGCGGCTGGCCTTGACTGCCGGCCCGCGCCCAACGCAGGTGCCGCTGTCGTTTGCCCAGCGGCGGCTATGGTTCTTGCAGCAAATGGAGGAGATGCGCTCCAGCTACCACATGCCATTCGCGCTGCGCTTGTCGGGCGCGCTCGACGTGACGGCCCTACAAGCCGCGCTGGCCGATGTGGTCACACGGCATGAGAGCCTGCGCACGGTGTTCCCGCAAATCGAGGGCACGCCCTATCAGCGGGTGTTGTCGCCCGAAGCGGCTTATCCTAAACTGGCCGTGACCCCGGCCAACGAGGCCGATTTGCCAAAGCTTCTGACCGAGGCGGCGGAACGCGGTTTCGACCTCGCCGCCGAGCCGCCGTTGCGGGCCGAGTTGTTTGCACTCGGCGGTGATGAGCAGGTGCTGTTGCTGCTAATCCACCATATCGCCGGCGATGGCTGGTCGGTCGGGCCGCTGGCGCACGATTTGGGCCTGGCCTACGCCGCCCGCCTGCAAGGCGCGGCCCCGGCCTGGACGCCCCTACCGGTGCAATATGCCGACTACACGTTGTGGCAGAACCAGTTGCTCGGCGAGCAGACCGACCCCGACAGCCTGTTCGCCCGCCAACTGGCCTATTGGACCGACGCGCTGGCCGGCCTGCCGGAGCAATTGCAATTGCCGGTGGACCGTCCGCGCCCGGCGGTGGCCTCGTATCGCGGCGGGCATGTGCCCTTCGCGCTGGATCCGGAGCTGCATCAAGGGCTGGTTCGGCTGGCCCGCGAGGCCGGGGCCAGTCTGTTCATGGTGTTGCAAGCCAGTTTGGCGGCACTGCTGTCGCGGCTGGGCGCGGGGACGGACATACCCTTGGGTAGCCCGATAGCGGGCCGCACCGACCACGCATTGGATACCTTGGTCGGCTTCTTCGTCAACACCCTAGTGTTGCGCACCGACACCGCAGGCGACCCGAGCTTCCGCGAATTGATCTTGCGGACGAGGGAGGCGGACTTGGCGGCCTATGCGCACCAAGACCTACCGTTTGAATATCTGGTCGAGGCTTTGAACCCGGCTCGCTCGCTGTCCCACCATCCGCTGTTCCAAGTCATGCTGGTGTGGCAGAACAATGCCGACAGCACGTTTGCGTTGCCGGGCCTGGACGTTTCCAACCTGCCAGTGGCGACCGGCACCGCCAAATTCGACCTGCTGTTTGCCCTCGCCGAGCAACGCGGCGCAGACGGTAGCGCAGCGGGCATCCAAGGCGCGGTCGAGTACGCCAGCGACTTGTTCGACGTGGCGACGGTTGCCGCCCTGGCGGAACGCTGGCAAAGCCTGCTGACCGCAGCCTTGGCCCAACCCGACCAGCCGATCAGCCGGATTGACCTGCTGACCGCCGGGGAGCGGCATATGTTGCTGGTGGACTACAACGGCGGGGTGCAAGGCTGGCCTTGCGCGGACCAGCCAGCTATTGCCAAACAAGCTTCGCACTCCTCCAGCCTGCCCGCTTTGTTCGAGGCACAGGTCGCCATCGCGCCTGACGCGGTGGCGGTGGTGTTCGACGAGGCGGAGTTGAGCTACGCCGAGTTGAATGCCAAAGCCAACCGGCTGGCCCATGCGCTGATCGCCCATGGTGTCGGCCCGGAGCGCGTCGTCGCCTTGCTGCTGCCGCGCACCCCGGATTTGATCGTCGCCTTGCTGGCGGTACTGAAAGCGGGGGCGGCCTATCTGCCGGTGGACCCAGACTACCCGGCTGCGCGGATCAGTGCCATGCTGGGCGATGCCCACCCTGCCGTGGTGCTGGCGAGCCGACAGACTGTGGCGCTGATCCCCGAGGCGGTGGATGCGCCTAGGCTGGTGGTGGACGAGCCAACGGCCCTCGTTTGGTTGGACGGCTATGCCGCCACCAACCCGAGCGACGGTCAGCGCACCGCGCCGCTGCAAGCGGAACATCCGGCTTATGTGATCTACACGTCGGGTTCGACCGGTATGCCTAAAGGCGTGGTGATGCCGGCCGGGGCCTTGGTGAATTTGTTGCTGTGGCACAACCGCGTCCTGCCCAGCGGACCCGGCACCCGCATCGCCCAATTCACCGCCTTGAGCTTCGACGTGTCGGCGCAGGAGATACTCTCCACGCTCGCCTTCGGCAAGACCTTGGTGGTGCCCGCCGACGAGGTCCGCCGCAGCGCCGATCAACTGGCGGTGTGGCTGGACCGGCATCGGGTGGCGGAGTTGTTCGCACCGAATCTCGTCGTGGAAGCCTTGGCCGAGGCCGCGCTGGAGCAGGGCCTGGCGCTTCCCTTCCTCAAAGACATCGCCCAAGCCGGCGAGGCGCTGACCCTGACCCGCCCGGTGCGCGAGTTCTATCATCTCATGCCGGGCCGACGGCTGCACAATCACTACGGCCCGACCGAGACCCATGTCGCCACTGGCTGCACCTTGCCAACCGACTTGGACACCTGTCCGCTGCCGCCCTCCATCGGCAGGCCCATCGACAATCTCAGGGTCTACGTCCTCGACGACGCGCTGGGGCTGACTCCGTCCGGCGTGGCGGGCGAGCTTTATATCGCCGGGGCGGGTTTGGCGCGGGGCTATCTCAACCGCCCCGGCCTCTCCGCCGAGCGCTTCGTCGCCGACCCGTTTGGGAGTGTGTTCGGCGAAAGCGGCGCACGCATGTACCGCACCGGCGACAACGTGCGCTGGCGCAATGATGGCGCGTTGGAGTTCCTTGGCCGCGTGGACGACCAAGTGAAGATTCGCGGCTTCCGCATCGAACTGGGCGACATCGAGGCGGCCTTGACCCAGCATCCCGAACTGGCGCAGGCGGTGGTCGTCGCCCATGCATACCGCCCCGGCGAAAAGCGGCTGGTGGCCTATGCCGTGCCTATCGCGCACGGTGTGCCGCAGGCCGAGGCGCTGCGCGACTGGCTGCGCCACCGCCTGCCGGAATACATGGTGCCGACGGCGGTGGTGGTTTTGGATCGCCTGCCGTTGACCCAAAACGGCAAGCTCGACCGCACCGCACTGCCCGAGCCGGCATTTGGCCTAGGCGCGGCCAGCCGCAAGGCGCGGACGCCGCAAGAGCAGATGCTGTGCGATGTGTTCGCCGACGTGCTGGGCCGAGCACAGGTCGGCATTGACGAGGATTTCTTTGAACTCGGCGGCCATTCGCTGCTGGCAACCAAGCTGGTCGGGCGCATCCGTGCCAGCTTCGGCATCGAACTGCCCTTGCGCAGCCTGTTCGAGACCCCCACCGTGGCCGGTTTGGCGGAAGCGGTGGGCGTGGCGGAAACGGCACGACTGGCCCTGCACACCCAAGACCGTCCGGCGGTGCTGCCCTTGTCCTACGCGCAGCAGCGGCTGTGGTTCCTCTATCAAATGGAAGGCCGCGCAGCCACCTACAACATGCCGATGGCGTTGCGCTTGACCGGGGTGCTGGACGTTGATGCCTTGCAAGCGGCCTTGGGCGATGTCGTCGTCCGACATGAAAGCCTGCGCACCCTGTTCCCGGAGACCGAAGGCACACCGTATCAGTTGATCCTCAGCCCCGAGGCGGCAGGTCTTAAGTTGACCGTCACACCAGTCGCCGAAGACGGGCTGGCCGAGGCGCTGGCGCAGGCGGTACGCTATGGCTTCGAGCTGGCGGCCGAGCCACCGTTGCGGGCCGAGTTGTTCGCGCTCGGCGCGGAAGAACACGTCTTGCTGCTGTTGCTGCACCATATCGTCGGCGACGGCTGGTCGATGGGGCCGCTGGCGCGGGATATCGCCGCCGCCTACACGGCCCGCCGCCAAGGCGAGACGCCCAACTGGCAAGCTTTGCCGGTGCAATATGCCGACTACACCCTGTGGCAGCGTGAATGGCTGGGCGATGAGTCTGACCCCGGCAGCGTATTCTCGCGCCAATTGGCCTATTGGTCGCACACCCTAGCTGGCCTGCCCGAGCAAATCGAACTGCCCACCGACCGCCCACGCCCACCCGTGGCCTCCTACCGGGGCGGCATGGTCTTGGTGGAATGGGATGCCGAGTCGCACCGGCAACTGGCCGGCCTGGCCCGCCAAGGCGGGGCCAGCCTGTTCATGGTCTTGCAGGCCGGTCTCGCGGCACTGTTCAGCCGCCTCGGTGCGGGCCATGACATCGCGCTGGGTAGCCCGATAGCAGGGCGCACTGACCACGCCCTGGACGGTTTGGTGGGCTTTTTCATCAACACCCTGGTGCTGCGCACCGACACCTCGGGCGACCCCAGCTTCCGGCAATTGCTGGGCCGGGTGCGCGAAACCGCACTGGGCGCTTATAGCCACCAGGATGTGCCGTTCGAGTATCTGGTTGAAGTGCTAAACCCGACCCGTTCGCTGTCGCACCATCCGCTGTTTCAAGTCATGTTGGCCTTATATAGTAGCTTGGAAAGTACCCTCGAACTGCCCGGCTTGGCGGTCGAGGGTGTGGAGGCCGGCGACACTGCCACCTCCCGTTTCGACCTGTCGATCAGCCTCAGTGAGCGGCGCGGCGCGGACGGCACGCCGCTCGGCATCAGTGGCGGTGTCGAATACAGCAGCGATTTGTTCGACGCGGCCACGGTCGAGGGGCTGATGGCGCGTTGGGGTCGGTTGCTGCAAGCCGCCGCCGCCAACCCTGATGTACCCTTGAGCCGGGTCGATTTGCTGACGCCGGCCGAGCGCCGACGGGTGCTGGTCGAGTACAACGCAGCCATATCCCAGACCGACTCGGTTTCAAAAACCGAGTCGGTCTTAGCGCATCGCTCTAGCGCCTCCGCCCGGTTCGAGGCGCAAGTCCAGGCCACGCCCCAGGCCCCGGCCTTGTGGGCTGGTGGCGAGGTGTTGAGCTATGCGGAGCTGAACGCCCGCGCCAACCACTTGGCCCGGCGCTTGCTGATATCTGGTGTCCGCCCGGAAAGCGGCGTCGCGCTGCTGCTGGAACGCTCGGCGGAACTGGCCGTCGCCCTACTGGCGGTGGTCAAGGCCGGCGGCGTGTATGTGCCGTTGGATGAGCGCTATCCGTTGTCCCGCATGGAATTCATCCTGCGGGAAACCGGCGTGGCAGTGCTGCTGGTGGATGCCCGCCATGCCAACGAGGCGTTGCCGCAAGGTGCTGCGGTGTTGGTGGTCGAACCCGGACCGCTCGAAGACCCCGGCAATCCCGGTATCGTCTGCCATGCCGACCAGGCGGCGTATGTCATGTACACCTCAGGCTCGACCGGGACGCCCAAGGGCATCGCCATCACCCATCGCGGGCTACTTGATTTCGCCGCCGACGCCTGTTGGCGCAACGGCCATCACCAGCGGGTGTTGTGGAACTCGCCGATAGCCTTCGACGCCTCGGTCTACGAATTTTGGGTAACCTTGCTCGGCGGCCGGCAGGTTGTCGCCGCCCCGGTGGGCGACATGGACGGCGAGGTTCTCGGCCGGCTCGCCGCCGAAACCGGTTTGACGGCGGCGTTCTTCACCGCCGCGCTGCTCAATCTGATCGTCGAGGACGATCCCGCCCGCTTCGCCCCGTTAAGCGAGGTTTGGACCGGCGGCGAGGCGGCGGCGCCCACCTCAATGCAGCGCGTGTTGGACGCCTGCCCCGGCATCGTCCTTGTCAACGCCTATGGCCCAGCCGAAGCCACCACGATTGCCAGCTTCCACGCCTTGCGCCCGCCGCATTCGGCGCTGGGCGGCACGGTACCCATCGGCCGGCCGATGCCGGGGGTGCGGGCTTACATCCTGGACGAAGGCTTGCAACCGTTGCCCGAGAGCGTGGCCGGCGAGCTGTACTTGGCCGGGGTGGGCTTGGCACGGGGCTATGTCGGTCAGCCGGGCCTGACCGCCGAGCGCTTCGTCGCCGATCCGTTCGCGGACCAGTTTGGCGGGGTCGGGAGCCGTATGTACCGCACCGGCGATAGGGTGCTATGGAATGCGCAGGGCGAGATCGAGTTCGTGGGCCGGGCCGACAGCCAGGTGAAGATACGGGGCTTCCGCATCGAGCCGGGCGAAATCGAGGCAATGTTGTCCGTCCATCCCGAAGTGGCGCAGGCGGCGGTGGTCGTCCGCGAAGACAGGCCGGGCGAAAAGCGTCTGGTGGCCTACGCCGTCCCCGCTACGTGCCTTGCCGTGGAAGCATCGGCACTGCGCGAATGGCTGAAACAGCAACTGCCGGAGTACATGGTGCCGACGGCGGTCATGGTAATGGAAAGCTTGCCGTTGACGACGAACGGCAAGCTGGACCGCAAAGCGCTACCTGCGCCGGATCTAGCCGCGACGGTCGCAGGCCGACAGCCCCGGACACCCCGCGAGGCACTGTTGTGCGATTTGTTCGCCGAGGTGCTGGATCTGCCCCGCGTCGGCATCGACGACGACTTCTTTGAACTGGGTGGGCATTCGCTGTTGGCGACCCGACTGGTCAGCCGGGTGCGAGCGAACTTGGGCGTGGAACTGGCTCTGCGCAGTTTGTTCGAGCACCCGACCGTCGCCGGGCTGGCGGCGCAATTGCAGCGCGAGGATGCCGGACCGGTGCGTCTGGCTTTGACGGCGCAGGCGCGGCCTGATTTCATTCCGCTGTCCTTCGCCCAGCAGCGGCTGTGGTTCCTGCACCAGTTTGAAGGCCCGAGCGCCACCTACAATATCCCGCTGGCGATGCGCCTGTCGGGAACGCTGGATCGGGCGGCGTTGGAGTCGGCGCTGGCCGATGTGGCGACCCGCCACGAAAGCCTGCGCACGGTTTTCTCCCAGCGCGAAGGCACACCGCACCAGTTGATCTTAAGCCCTGAAGTGGGCAAGCCGGCTCTGGTGGTCAGCGAAACCACCGAAACCGCCTTGGCCGATGCCTTGGCCGCAGCCTCGCAGTACAGCATTGATCTGTCCAGCGAGCCGCCCTTGCGGATCGAGTTGTTCGTCTTGGGGCCGAGCGAGCATGTCTTGCTGCTGCTGGTGCATCACATCGCCGGCGACGGCTGGTCCATGGCACCGCTGTCCCGCGATTTGGCCAGCGCTTACACCGCCCGCTGCCAGGGCAAGGCACCGGCCTGGATGCCGCTGCCGGTGCAATATGCCGATTACACGCTGTGGCAGCGAGAATTGCTGGGCGAGTCCTCCGACCCGGGCAGCCTGTTTATCCAGCAGTTGCAGTATTGGACAGAGACCCTGGCCGATTTGCCCGGACAAATCGACCTGCCATCCGACCGGCCTTGCCCGGCGGTGGCATCCTACCAGGGCGATTATTTGGCGGTGCGGATCGACGCCGAGCTGCACCAAGGCTTGGCGCGGCTGGCCCGGCAAACCGGGGCCAGCCTGTTCATGGTGCTGCAAGCCGGCTTGGCGGCACTGCTGTCGCGCTTGGGCGCTGGCAACGACATTCCCATCGGCAGCCCCATCGCCGGCCGCACCGACCAGGCGCTGGACGATCTGGTCGGTTTCTTTGTCAACACACTGGTGTTGCGCACTGACACGCGAGGCGATCCGAGCTTTAGGCAATTGCTGGGCCGGGTGCGTGAAACCGCCT
Organism: Candidatus Methylumidiphilus alinenensis; assembly: GCA_003242955.1. GTDB lineage: Bacteria > Pseudomonadota > Gammaproteobacteria > Methylococcales > Methylococcaceae > Methylumidiphilus > Methylumidiphilus alinenensis. Next base: position 54,455 of record QJPH01000533.1, on the reverse strand, counting down.
TGGCGGCCTATGCACACCAAGACATGCCGTTCGAGTATCTGGTCGAAGCGCTGAACCCGACCCGCTCGCTGGCCCACCATGCGTTGTTCCAAGTGCTGCTGGCGGTGCAGAACGCGCCGGAAGGCGTGTTTGAACTGCCGGGGCTGCGCCTGTCGGAGTTACCGACCTGCACCGGCACAGCGAAATTCGATTTGGGGCTAAGTCTGACCGAGTTGCGGGGGCCGGACGGCAGTCCGCAAGGACTCGGCGGCTATGTCGAATACACCACCGACCGCTTCGACCCTGCGACAGTCGCGGCGCTGTACGCCCGCTGGCTGCGCCTGTTGGAACAGGCGGTGGCCCAGCCCGACCAGCAGATCAGCCGCATCGACTTGCTGACACCCGAGGAACGGCATACGCTCTTGACCGTCCGCAACGACACCGTCCGCCCATTGCCGGTCGCGCCGTTCCCAGATTTGTTTCAGGCCCAGGTCGAAGCCTCACCGGACGCGCTGGCCGTGGCCTTTGAAGGTGTGGAACTGAGCTATGCCGAACTGAACGCGCAGGCCAACCGGCTGGCGCACCGGCTGATAGCCGAGGGCGTGGGGCGTGAGCAAATCGTCGCGTTGGCCCTACCACGCTCACCGGATATGGTCGTCGCCATTGTGGCGGTGATGAAGGCTGGGGCGGTGTATCTGCCGGTGGACCCGGACTACCCGGCGGCGCGTATCCGTTTCATGCTAGCCGATGCCCAGCCGGTGTTGCTGCTGGCGAACCGCGCCACGCTGGCCGCACTGCCCGAAATTGCGGGTCTCCACAGGCTTGTCGTGGACGAGCCAGCCATGCGGGCCGAGCTAGTCCACCGCTCGGCGGAGAACCCGAATCTGGCCTTGCTGCCACAGCAACCGGCCTATGTGATCTACACCTCCGGTTCGACCGGCACGCCCAAGGGCGTGTTGGTTAGCCACGCTGGCCTGTCTAGCTTGGCGGTGGCGCAGCGCGAGCGTTTCGGCATCGACGCCGCAAGCCGCGTGTTGCAATTCGCCTCGCCGAGCTTCGATGCCTCTTTCGCCGAGTTGTGCGTCACCTTGCTGGCCGGGGCTGCGCTGGTGTCGGCCCCGAAAGACCAGCTTTTGCCGGGTGTAGCCTTGGCCGAGTTCGCGGCCCGCCAGCGCGTGACTCACGCGACTTTGCCGCCGGCCGCACTGGTGGCGATGTCGCCAAGGGACGGCTTGCCGCAAGACATGACCTTGATCGTCGCCGGCGAAGCCTGTCCGCCGGACATGGTCGCCACCTGGGCCAAGGGTCGGCGGATGATTAACGCCTACGGCCCGACCGAAACCACGGTCTGCGCGACGATGAGCGAAGCCCTGCCCGCGCTAGCGCAGACGCCACCCATCGGCCAGCCCATCGCCAACACCCAGGTTTACCTCCTCGACGGCGGTTTGCAGCCGGTGCCGCCAGGTGTGGCCGGTGAGTTGTATGTCGCAGGTGTCGGTTTGGCGCGGGGCTATCTGGGCCGACCGGGTCTGACGGCGGAGCGCTTCGTCGCCAATCCCTATGCCGCAGGCAGGCGCATGTACCGCACCGGCGACCGAGTCCGCTGGAACGCCTTGGGCGAACTGGAATTCATCGGACGCGTGGACGACCAGATCAAGATTCGCGGCTTCCGCATCGAACTGGGCGAGATTGAAAACATTCTCAACAGCCATCCTGAAGTGGGCCAAGCCATCGTGCTGGTGCGCCGGGACGGCCAGGCCGAGGACAAGCGGCTGGTGGCTTATGTCGTCGCCACCAGCCAATCGTGCAACGAAGCGGTGGAGCGCGACCAAGTCGGCGAGTGGCAGCAGATTTACGAATCCCATTACGCTACCGTGGATGCCGAGACCTTCGGCCAGGATTTCAGTGGCTGGAACAGCAGCTACGACGGTCAGGCTATCCCGGTCGGGCAAATGCGCGAATGGCGCGATGCCACCGTCACGCGCATTTTGTCGCTTAGTCCCAAACGGGTGCTGGAAATCGGTGTCGGCAACGCGCTGCTGCTGTCGCAAATCGCCCCGCACTGCGAATGCTACTGGGCCACCGATTTCTCGGCAACGGTCATCGAAACCTTGTCCAAGCAAATCGAGCAACTGCCCGAATTGGCCGGGCGCGTGGTGCTTCGCGCCCAGCCCGCCGACGATATCGACGGGTTGCCGGTGGGTAAATTCGACACCATCGTCATCAACTCGGTGGCGCAGTATTTCCCCAACACCGAGTATTTGGCGCAAGTGCTGCGGCAGGCGATGGCTCTGTTGGCACCGGGCGGGGCGGTGTTCGTCGGCGATGTGCGGCATTTGAAGCTGCTGCGCTGCTTCGCCAGCGCGGTGCAACTGCGCCGGGCCGAAGTCGGCACGGACACGGCGGCATTGCGCCGGGCGGTGGAACACGCCCTGCTGGTGGAAAAGGAACTGCTGATTGAACCCGAGTTTTTCGCGGCGCTGGCGGCGCAAACCCCGGAGATCGCCGGGGTGGACATCCGCCTCAAACGCGGCCTTGCCCACAACGAACTCAGCCGCTACCGCTACGATGCCGTCTTGCGCAAGCCGCCCTTGGTGCCACTGTCCCTGGCGCAAGTGCCTGGGCTGGAATGGGCGGTCATTGACGGGCTGGCGGGGCTGGCCGGGCATTTGGAAGCCACCGCGCGGATGCCGCTGCGCGTCGCGGGCGTGCCCAACCGCCGCATCGTCCAAGAAGTCGCCGCGCAGCGCAACTTGCAAGCGGGCGCCGGACTGGCGGAATTGTGGGCGCTGCTGGACGGGGACACAGAAATCCCCGACCCCGAAGCATTCGTCGCCCTGGGCGAGCGGCTGGGCTACTGGGTGGGCATCACGTGGTCGGCCCGCAGCCTCGATGCCTTGGACGTGCTGTTCGTGCCCGCCGAACAGGCCGCCCTGGCCCAGCCGGTGGATATGTATCAGCCAGCCCGCATCGACGGGCTGCCGCTGTCGGCCTTCACCAACAACCCGTCGGCGGCGCGCGGCACCGGCGCGTTGATTGCCAGCTTGCGCGAACATCTCCGTCAGCGCTTGCCCGATTACATGGTGCCGTCGGCCTTGGTGGTGCTGGAGCGGCTACCGCTGACCCCGAACGGCAAGCTGGACCGTGCCGCCTTGCCCGCCCCGGAATTGAATCTGGGCGGAGTGGGCCGGCCGGCGCGAACGCCGCAAGAGCAAATGCTGTGCGATTTGTTCGCCGAGACGCTAGGGCTAGCTGCGGTCGGCATCGACGAGGATTTCTTCGATTTGGGCGGGCATTCGCTGCTGGCAACGCGGCTGATCGGCCGCATCCGCGCCAGCTTCGGCGTGGAACTGGGCTTAAAAAGCCTGTTTGAGACACCGAGCGTCGAAGGCTTGGCGGCGAAACTGGGCCAAGCCGAACAGGCGCGACTGGCCCTGGTCGCCCACGCCCGGCCCGAGCGGTTGCCCTTGTCCTACGCGCAGCGGCGCTTGTGGTTCCTTCACCAAATGGAAGGCCGCACGGCGACCTACAACATGCCGATGGTGTTGCGCCTGGGGGGCAACCTAGACCGGGCGGCGCTGCAAGCGGCCTTGGGCGATGTCGTCGCCCGCCACGAAAGCCTGCGCACCGTCTTCCCGGAGGTCGAGGGTATCCCGTATCAGCGCATTCTCGACGCCGATGCGGCACTGCCCACGCTGCTCGTCAGCCACCCCGGCGCCACCTTGGTTCGTACTGCTTTGATCGCGGCCTCGCGCCATGGCTTTGACTTGTCCACCGAGCCGCCGTTGCGTGCCGAGTTGTTCGCGCTGGCCCCCGATGCGCATATCTTGCTGCTGCTGGTGCATCACATCGCCGGCGACGGCTGGTCGATGGGTCCGCTGGCGCGGGATCTGGCCTCGGCCTACGCCGCCCGCAGCCAAGGCGAAGCGCCGGGCTGGACCCCGCTGCCCGTGCAATATGCCGATTACACGCTATGGCAGCGCGAATTGCTTGGCGACCAAGCCGATCCCGAAAGCCTGTTCTCCCGCCAATTGGCCTATTGGTCGAAGACCTTGGCCGATCTGCCGGAACAATTAGAACTGCCGATCGACCGGCCCCGACCACCCGTGGCCTCCTACCGGGGGGCGCAGGTGGCCGTGGCTTGGGAGGCGGAATTGCATCAGGGCTTGTCGGCGCTGGCGCGGCACAGCGGGGCCAGTTTGTTCATGGTCTTGCAAGCCGGTTTCGCCGCCTTGCTGTCGCGGCTGGGCGCGGGACACGATATCACGCTGGGCAGCCCGATAGCCGGGCGCACCGATCCGGCCTTGGACGATCTGGTGGGCTTTTTCGTCAACACCTTGGTGCTGCGCACCGACACCTCGGGCAATCCGAGCTTCCGGCAATTGCTGGGCCGGGTGCGCGAAACCGCGCTAGCGGCCTATGCCCATCAAGACGTGCCGTTCGAGTATTTGGTCGAGGCGCTGAACCCGGCCCGCTCACTGGCACACCATCCGCTGTTCCAGACCATGCTGGCCTTGCAGAACGCCCCGCAGGGCGATTTTGAACTGCCCGGCCTGCATGTCGAGTCCATCGGCGGCGGAGCCACCGACACCGCCCGCTTCGACCTGTCGATCAGCCTCAGCGAGCAGCGCGGCGCGGACGGCGCGGCGGAGGGCATAACCGGCGTGGTCGAATACAGCAGCGATTTGTTCGAGCCAGCAACTGTCGAGACGCTGATGGCGCGTTGGGCTAGGCTGCTGGCGCAAGCGACCGGCGACCCCGACCTGCCGTTGAGCCGCATCGACCTGTTGACGGCGGAGGAGCGCCAGACGCTGCTGGTGGATTTCAACGCCGCCGCGACCGCCGTAAAGCAAGCTTTGCACTCCGAAGCCAGCCTGCCCGCGCTGTTCCAAGGGCAGGCCGAGGCGACGCCGGACGCCCCGGCGGTGGCCTGCGGCGCGGCCCGCTTGAGCTATTCCGAGTTGAACGCCCGGGCCAACCGGCTGGCTCATGAGCTGCTGGCCCTAGGCGCCTTGCCTGAACAAGGCGTGGCTGTGCTGATGGAGCGCTCCGTCGAGCGTGTCGTTGCGGTGTTGGCCATTGCCAAGGCCGGGGCGGTTTATGTGCCGCTGGATGCGCGTTACCCGGTGGCGCGGATGGAGCGCATCGTGACGGACAACGGCGCCCGCATCCTGCTGGCCGACCCGGTCCTGCCCGTCGCGCTCCAGGCCCAGCCCTTGGCCGGTGTGGAGGTGCTGACCGTGGCTGCGGCCCCTGGCGGGGCCGACCCCGGCGCGCCGGACGTGAACCACCACACCGAGCGGCTGGCCTATGTCATGTACACGTCCGGCTCCACCGGCACGCCGAAAGGCATCGCCGTCACCCAGCGTGATGTCATCGAACTGGCGTTGGAGCCTTGCTGGCGCAGCGGTGCGCAACGGCGGGTACTGCTACACTCGCCGCCAGCCTTCGACGCATCGACTTACGAGTTATGGGTGCCGTTGCTCGGCGGCGGGCAGATTGTGCTGGCCCCGCCGGGCGAGTTGGACAGCCACACGCTGGGGCGGTTGATCGTCGAGGAACACATTACCAGCCTGTTTTTGACTACGGCGCTGTTCAACCTGCTGGCCGAGGAAGACCCGGCAGGCTTTGCCACGGTCGGCGAAGTGTGGACCGGCGGCGAGGCGGTGTCGCCGGCGACGATGCAGCGGGTGTTGGACGCCTGCCCGAACACAGGCTTAGTCCATGTCTACGGCCCGACCGAGACCACGACTTTCGCCACCTTCCACGCGCTGCGCCCACCGCACCGCATCGATGGCACGGTGCCGATCGGCAAGCCGATGGCGGGGATGCGGACCTATGTATTGGATGACGGGCTACAGCCCTTGCCGGTCGGCGTGGCCGGCGAGCTTTACTTGGCCGGAGCGGGCCTGGCGCGTGGCTATGTCGGCCTGCCGGGCTTGAGCGCCGAACGCTTCGTCGCCGACCCGTTCGGGGGCCGGTTTGACGACAGCGGTGCGCGGATGTACCGGACGGGCGACCGGGTGCGCTGGAATGCGCAAGGCGAAATCGAGTTCGTCGGCCGCGCTGACAACCAAGTCAAAATTCGCGGCTTCCGCATCGAACCGGGCGAAATCGAAGCCTTGCTGTCCGGCCATCCCGAGGTGGCGCAGGCGGCGGCGGTCGTCCGCGAGGACCGCCCTGGCGACAAGCGGCTGGTGGCTTACGCCGTCCCCGCCGCCGGTTTCAACCCGGACCCGGCGGCGCTGCGCGACTGGCTGAAGCAGCAACTGCCCGAGTACATGGTGCCCGCCGCCGTCGTACCGTTAGCTGCCTTGCCGTTGAACCAGAACGGCAAACTGGACCGCAAAGCGCTGCCCGCCCCTGACCTCGCCCAAGCGGGTGCGGGCCGGGCCCCTAGGACGCCCAACGAGCAGTTGCTGTGCGAATTGTTCGCCGAGGCGCTGCACCTGCCCCAAGTCGGCATCGACGACGACTTCTTCGAGCTAGGTGGGCATTCGCTGCTGGCGACCAGTCTTGCTAGCCGGGTGCGGACGACCTTTGGCGTCGATTTCGGCCTGCGCGGCTTGTTCGAGTCGCCGACTGTGGCCGCGCTGGCGGAGCGGCTGGCGATGGACAAGCCGGACGACGCTTTCGAGGTGATCTTGCCGTTGCGCGCGAGGGGCAGCCGCCCGCCGCTGTTCTGCATCCACCCCGGCGGCGGCATTAGCTGGTCTTACTGCGGCCTGGTGCGCCATCTGGGGCCGGAAACGCCCTTGTACGGTGTGCAGGCCAGAAGCCTGGCCCGGCCCGAGCCGCGCCCGGCCTCGATCAAAGAAATGGCCGCCGACTACGCCGACCAGATGCAGAAAGTCCAGCCGCACGGGCCTTATTGCCTACTCGGCTGGTCGGTCGGCGGGCTGGTGGCCCACGCCATCGCCACCGAGATGCAAAGGCGCGGCGAGCGCGTCGGCTTGTTGACCATCCTCGACGCCTATCCGGTGGTGGATGTCCACTTCGACGAGCCGCCGATTCCGACCAAGCGCGACATCCTGGTCGGCATTCTCGATTGCAACCCGGAGGATTTGCAGGACGGCGGCTTGAGTCATGCCGAGGTAGTGCAGATCCTGCGCAGCCGGGGCAGTGCCTTGGCCAGCCTGGAGGAGCGCCACGTCGACGCGGTGTTCAACATCATGGTCAACAACGCGACGATTGCCATCGACTTCGTGCCGGAGGTGTTCGACGGCGACATTTTGCTGTTCAACTCGACCATTGAGCGCGAAGGCAGCGACGCCACCCCGGAGGTCTGGCGGCCTTACCTCAGCGGCGTCTTGGAAAGCTATAAGATCTTTGCCCGCCACGACCGCATGACCAAGGCCGGGCCGTTGGCGGAAATCGGGCCGCTGATCGCGGCCAAACTGCGCGACCTTGCCTTTTAACTGTTGGAGTAAATTGAAAAATGACACAAACTTTGGATTTTCAACGCCAAACGGTGCTGCCCGCCGCACCGGAGCGGGTTTGGAGCGCCGTCGCCACTGGCGCGGGCAATTTGGCCTGGCTGTTCCCGATGGAGATCGAGCCGTGGGTTGGCGGGGTCGTCTCTCGCGGGCCCTGCACCGTGACGGTGTGGAATCCGCCCAGCGATTTTGCCTGCGTCCACGAGGCGGAGGCGCTGACCGCCAAATTGACTTACCGCATCGAGGCGCAGGACGGCGGCAGTGTGCTGCACACCCACATCCACCGCGATTACCATCAGCCGATCAACGACCTGCCAGTGCAACTTGAAGCGGCGGAAACGCATACCGACTTTTACAACCACACGCTGGGCGAATACCTACGCCACTTCGATGGTCGGCCCGCCACCTTTGTGCAGGTAATCGGGCCGGACGCATCCCGCACTAAGGATTCGTTCTTGGCGCTGCGACGCGCCTTGGGCCTGCCCGAAGATGTGAAGGCCGGCGATGCCGTCCGCATCACGCCGGCGGGATTGCCGGCGCTGGATGTGGTGGTGGACTATTTGGATCCGCTATTCCTGGGGCTGCGCGGGACCGGGGGCTTCTACCGCTTCTTTGGCCGCAACCACTGGGGCGTGCCGGTCGCCTTGTGCCTGCACCTGTTCGACAGCGGCGTCGATGCCGCACAGACCGAGCAAGCCTGGCATGCGTGGCTCGACGGGGTGTTCGCCTAAAACGCCCCCCAACCCTCTCCCAAGCGCACAACGGGAGAGGGAGGGCTTGCCGACTCGGGTTTAAGCATCAACTTTTAATAATGGAGGAACTTGTAAAATTAATATAAAATATTGATTCACAGAACAAAAGCTCAATTTAATCATTTTACAAAATCACAAAGATGCAATAACATTGCAGGCATCTCAATGGAGAATCTATTATGAGCAACCCGTTTGAAGACAAAGACGGCAGCTACCTCGCCTTGGTCAACGACGAAGGCCAGTATTCCCTGTGGCCGGCCTTCATCGACGTGCCGGCCGGTTGGACGGTCGCCCATCCCAAGGACAGCCGCGACGCTTGCTTGGACTTCATCAACCGCACTTGGACTGACATGCGGCCCAAAAGCCTCGTCGAGGCCATGAACGCGAGTGCTTAACAGAGGCGGCCACACCCTATGTCCGACAGCACCGAAACCGACGCCATCGCCCAGGCCATGGCCTCACCGGCGTTCAGCCAAGACCCGTATCCACTCTACGCCAAGCTACGCGAGGAGCAACCCTTGTACCGCAGCCCCCAGGGCATCGCCCACCTGAGCCGCTACGCCGACGTGGACGCGGCGCTGCGCGATCTGCGGCTGTCCAACGACCGCGACCGGCTGGCGCGCAGTCTGGCGGGCGGGCAGGGCGTCGGGGAAACCTTGAGCCGACTGATGCGCAAGCTTGGTCGGGTGATGACCAACACCGACCCGCCCGACCACGCCCGCCTGCGCAAGCTGGTCAACAAGGCATTCAGCGCCGGACGGGTGCGCGACTTCCGACCGGCCATCCAAGCCATCGCCGACGAACTGCTCGATGCTGCGCAAGCGGCCGGCCCAAGCTTTGACGTGGTGTCCGCGCTGGCCTACCCGCTGACCACCACGGTGCTGTGCGAACTCGTCGGCCTCCCGCGCAGCGTGCAGGCGCAGGCTATCGAGTGGATTTATCTGCTGGAAAACCCCACCAGCGCCGGGCTGTCAGTCGAGCAAATCGAAGGCATCATCGACCAGTTGTACGACTACCTCCGCAGCCTGGCCGCCCAGCGCCGGGCCAAGCCGACCGGCGATTTCATCAGTGCCTTGCTGAACGTGGAAGAAGGCGGCGACCGGCTCAGCGAGGATGAATTACTGAACGCATGTTTCGTGCTGCTGGCCTCCGGCTACGAATCGACCATGAACCTGATCGGCAACGCAGTGCTGACCTTGCTCAGGCATCCCGATCAGTTGGCGCTATTGCAGGCCAAACCGGAATTGCTGCCCAAGGCCATCGAAGAAGTGCTACGCTACGAAAGCCCGTCGCTGCTGGTCATCCGCTCCGTCGCCGAGCCGGTCGAAATCGCGGGCGGGCGCTTGGAGGAAGGCGAGCTTGTGTATCTGCTGCTGGGTTCGGCCAACCGCGACTCCGCCCGCTTCCCGGACCCCGACCGCTTCGACATTGCACGTAGCGATAACAAGCATGTCAGCTTCGGCGCCGGCATCCATTTCTGCCTAGGCGCGCCCCTGGCCCGGCTGGAAGCCGAAGTCGCCCTGGGCACCTTGCTGCGCCGCTTCCCCCGTTTGCACTTGGAGACCGACACGGTGGAATGGCGGACGAACCGGGCCTTGCGGGGGTTGACAAGTTTGCCAGTGGCGTATTGAGACTTGTATGATCACTGCCAAACGCGCACCCGGCGGCTTTGCAATCCAACCCATAACCTCTTAAGGAGATCAACGCATGGCTTCCAGCCCAACCCGCGAACCCCCGGTTACCAGTCCAGCGGCGGTGCAGAAACTGATTGGCCTAACTTCGCTGCTCGACCCTTGGGCCGTGCGCGCCGCCGCCACCTTCAGGCTGCCCGACTTGGTGGCCGAGGGTGCCGACACCATCGGCGAACTAGCGATCCGGTCGGAAACCCACCCGGACGGGCTCGGCCGGCTCATGCGCCACCTGACCCTGCTAGGACTGTTCCGCACCACGGCGGATGGCTGCTTCGAGGTGACGGAGATGGGCGAAGCCCTGCGGGACGGCCACCCCATCGGCATCCGCTCGACCCTGGACCAAACCAACCCGTTTCTCAGCAGGCTGGACCAAAGCGCCCACGGCCTGCTGCAAGCGGTGCGCACTGGCGGCCCGGCCTGGGAACACTTGCACGGGTTGTCGTTTTGGGACAATATGACCGCCGAGCCCGGTTTTGGCGAGGGCTACGACGCGCAGATGAACCAGCATTCGGCAATGTTTGGGGCCGCCATCGCTCGTTCTTACGACTGGTCTTCCGTCCGGCACGTCATTGACGTGGGCGGGGGGGTGGGGCGTACCCTGGCGGCCCTGTTGCGCGAGCATCCGCACTTGCGCGGTAGCTTGGTTGACCTTCCCGGCCCCGCCACCGAAGCGGCTGCCCTCTTCGCGCAGGCTGACGTGGCCGACCGGTGTGCGATTGTGCAACAAAGTTTCCTGGACGCGCTGCCCACTAGCGGCGACGCCTATCTGGTCGCCAACGTCGTCCACAACTGGGACGACGAGGGCGCCGCCAGCCTATTGCGGCGCTGCGCGGAGGCCGCCGGGCCGGGTGGGCGGGTGCTGCTGGTCGAGCGGATCGCCTCCACCGCGACGGACGAGGCCCTGCAGGCTGTCAGCCACCTGGATCTGTTCATGTTGATGACCAGCGGCGGCCGGGAGCGAAGCGTGGACGAACTGCGCCAACTCGGCAAGACGGCGGGCCTTGAGCATCGGAAGACCCATGCCTTGGTCAACTGCCCTTGGCTGTCACTGCTGGAATATGCCGTCGAAACCGTTTAGCGCTGTGGGCGGACACTGTCCGCACGAAGCGCCACAACCCAAGCTAAGGAGCAACCTAAAACCGGCCTGCACGGGGCAGGGCCGCCGCAGTTGGCGCGAGCGATTGCGCGTCGATGATGCGCCCCGAAAACACACGATCTTTTTGACGTAAACCAAAACCTTGGAGAAAACCTTATGTCCACGCCCGAATCCGAAATTTCGCTCGAAGACAAGCTAACCGCGACCGCCCACGCCGAGCGGCTGGCCCGCGCCCACCGCCTGACCCAGAACTATGTGCTGGCCTCGGCCAGCATCGCGCTGGTGCCGGTACCGCTAATCGATCTGGTCGGCCTGATGGTCCTGCAAGTCAAGCTGGTGCATAGCCTCGCCAAGCATTACGATGTGCCGTTCAAAGAGAACGTCGCCCGTTCGCTGCTTGCCTCGCTACTGTCCGGGGCATCCTCCACCCTGCTGGCCAGGGGCCTGGCCAGCTTCGCCAAGGCCGTGCCGGTGCTGGGTACCCTGGCCGGCGGCGGCGGCATCGCGGTCTCCTCCGCCTCCGTGACCTACGCCACGGGCGAGGTGTTCATCCAGCACTTCGAGTCCGGCGGCACCTTGCTGGATTTCGACGCAGACAAGCTGAAGGGCCTATTCAAGCGCAAGTTGAAAAACGCGCAGGCCGAAGCCGCTCCCGCCGTCGCCGCCGAAACGGGTGACGAACCGCCCGCCGACGCTCCCTTGGCCTCGGTCACCCCGTAAACCGCGCAGGCTTGCCCCCTTCAATTGGCAAACGGTGTGGCCAGGCTTTGGTTGGTGGACCGTAAGGATTGCTGCGGAAACAGGTAACAGCGGCCTTTTGCCCAATTCCGGCGCAACCCCTTCCTGCGCGGCGTTTTGCGGGGTTCGTAGGGCATTGGCCGTGCGCGGCTTGGCGTTGGGCAATATTTATCAGTGATACACTTATCGATGTTACTTTTACATAGCTTAATACAAGACAACTCCTCCTTGTCTCTAATTGAACTGTTGCTACCCATTCAGAATTATATCTGCCGCTTTTTCGGCGATCATGGTCGTCGGTGCATTGGTGTTGCCGCTGACGACGGTTGGCATGATGGACGCGTCCACGATACGCACAGCCTCAATGCCATGTACCTGTAGGTGGGAATTGACAACTGCCAGATCGTCATTGCCCATCTTGCAGGTGCCTGCCGGATGCCAAGTGGTCGAGGCTGTTCGCCGCACGAATGATTCAAGATCAGTATCGCTACGCAGGCCGACTCCAGGGGCAACTTCAAACCCACGTATGTCGTCGAATGCATGAGAGTACATAATCTTGAGGTTCCAGCGCACACCGGCGACGGAGCAGTGCAAGTCTTCAGGTTTATTCAAATAATTGAAATCTATGATGGGCCTATCAAGGGGGTCGGCAGAGGCCAGCGTAACCGTTCCCCTGCTGGCTGGCCTGTTAATGTAAGCTGTGAACGTCAGCCCGTGGCGGCTGGGCTGCCCTGCTTCGGGGTAGTCGGGGGATAGTGTCATCAGGAAAAATAGCTGCAAGCCGGGGTATTCCTCCTGCGGATCGCTTTTCACGAACGCCCCGGCTTCAAGGAAATTCGAGGCCAATGCCCTGCCTTGCCCGGCCTCGTATTGCCGCACGGCCTCGGCTTTGAGCGCAGCCGACAGTGGTGCGAAAGTCAATGCCTGGGTGATTTCGCAACGCACTCGGGTATGAAGGTGGTCTTGCAGGTTCTTGCCTACACCGGGGAGGTTTTGACGGACGGCGATGCCTAGCCGTTCAAGGTCAAGCTTGGGCCCGATGCCGGACAACAGCAGCAGATGCGGCGAGCGCAACGCCCCACTCGACAAAATGACCTCGCTGGCGGCGTGGGCCTGTTCAGTCACCCCGAAGCGCAGGTATTCCACCCCAATGGCACGGTTTCCCCCAAACAATAGCCGGGTCGCATGGGAGTGGGTCAATACAGTCAAGTTAGGCCGTGAACGCGCCGGATGCAGATAGGCCGTGGCGGCACTACACCGGGCATGGTTGGACATCGTGGCCTGCATCGGTCCACAGCCTTCTTGCGCTTCGCCATTGAAATCCGTGTTGAACGGGATTCCAGCCTCTTGCGCGGCGGCAAAATAACGCTCCACCAGTGCATTGCCAGCCGGATGGCTGACCACGGAGAGCGGGCCTGCTGTGCCGTGGTAGCTGTCTTTAAATTTATGGTTGTTCTCGGCTTTGATAAAATAAGGCAAGATTTCGTCGTAACCCCAACCTTCGTTTCCCGCTTGCTGCCAGTGGTCGTAATCACCCCGGTTGCCGCGCATGTAGATCATGTAATTGATGGCGCTTGATCCGCCCAGCGTCCGGCCTTGCGGTACAAAGATACGCCGTCCGCCCAAAAACGCTTGGGGAACCGTCCGGTCAGCCCAATCACAGGGGCCATCTTGCAGTTGTGCGTAATATGCTGGCGTCCGAATTAAGGAAGTATCGCCCTCGCCACCGGCTTCCAGCAACAATATCCGACAGGCCGGATCCACACTCAGCCGATTGGCCAACACACAGCCCGCCGAGCCAGCGCCGATGATGATATAGTCAAAATTGGATTTCATAAGGCATGCACCTGTCCCAGCACACGATCCACCATTTCTGCACAGTAGCCCGTGGCTTGGCCCGTGTCGAAAAGCCGTTCGATTTCTTCCCTTCCAAGAACCGCAAGAATCTTCGGTTCGGCCAGCACCGCCTCACACAATGGGGTACAGTGTTCGGCGGCATCCATTGCGATGGCATGCACCAAGGCATGGGCGCTTTGCTTGCCCAGCTTGGGGGCCAAGGCCAACATCAAGGCTTCGGCTTGCACAAAGCCCTTGGTCGCCAGCAGATTGCCCCTCATGCGCCCCACATTCACCTCAAGGTGGGCCAGCAGATCGTGCAGCAGCGCCAGTGCCTTGCCGGTAGCGAGGCAGGCTGCGGGCAGGATGACCCATTCACCTTTCCAGGAACGCCCGTCGCGCTCGTGGTCATGCACCAGATTTTCCATCATTTGCGAGGCTTGATGGCGCACTTGGCGGGCCAGGGTGCCTAGATGCTCGGAGATTTCCGGGTTTCGCTTCTGCGGCATGGTGATGCTGCCGACTGTCCCCGGCGTTAAGCCCTCGCCGAGTTCGCCGATTTCGGGCCGTTGCAGATTGTAGACCTCATGCCCGATTCGATCCGCCGTCGCGGTGATGAGTGCCAGCAGATTGAGCCACTCGGCTAGGCGGTCACGCGAGGCGGTCCACGAAATGGCCGGGGTGGAAAGATCAAGCCTGTCCAAAAAACGCTGTTGCAATGCCAGCCCTCGGGCTCCTAAAGAAGATAGGCTGCCCACACCGCCAGCGAGTTGGCCCACACCTAGGCGCGTACCCAAATCGTCCAGACGTTGTCGGTGGCGTTGCATTTCATCCAGCCAACCGGCGGCCTTGAAGCCGAAAGTGATCGGCAAGCCTGGCTGGCCGTGGGTGCGCCCGCACATTGGCGCATTCTGGTAAAGTCGGGCAAGATTGCATAAAACCTCTGCAACGCCTTTCAATTGGGTTTGAAAAACGCTGCGCACCTTCACTAATATCCGGGCCGTTTGGGTGTCGGTGATGTCTTGCACAGTAGCCCCGTAGCACAGCCACTCGCCGCTATCGCCGGGGCAACGGCGTTGCAATGCCCGGATCAGGCCGAGCAGGGAATGGTTGGTGCGCTCGAAATCCTCCCGCGCCTCGGCAAAAAATGCTTCGTCCAGGATTACGGTATTGCATGCTTGCGCAAGTTGCCGGGCCGATTCTGCCGGGATCAGGCCAAACTCCGCCTGTGTCTGCGCCAGCAAGGCCATGACTTCAATCCAACCGGCGACCAGCGCGGCATCGTCGAACAATACCCGTAACTCGGGTGTGGCCCAGGAGTTTCCAAAGATGGCGGAGTCGCTGATGTGGACGGGCATGGCATTGTTTTCTCGATTTCTGTACTTTCAAGATGTTCTTCATCAATCCGTGTTGCTGTTTCGTGATGAGTCCCGGACCATTTGTGGTGGGAAGGTTGAATCCACCCCACACTTATTCATTCGCCCGCCATCGCCGCCAGTTCTCGGCGCAGCCGCGCAGAAAGGCGATACCCCGATTGGTGCAAGGCTTCGAGTTCTGACGTGACATTTTCAATGTAGCCCAAGCGTTTTGCTGCCAGCAGCACTACCCCCGTCCCGGCAATTGGCACTCCTTTAAGTTGTGCGACCGCCCTGCCGCGCTGCTCGTCAATCAACAGCAGGCGGGCGGGTAGATGTAGCGCAAGGACAATGGCCTCTGCCTCGCCGGCGTCCAGCACCTGCTTAAGCTCGGCGCGGGCTGCTTCGGGTATGTCAGCCGAATCCGCGACTGTTAGCCAGCCTTCATCTAATGCCTGTAAAAGCTCCACGCCGCCAGGGCGTTGGCTACCGGCTTGCAATTCGGCATGTACGGCAGGTGGAATCAGTACCCTTTGGTAAAGCTGCCCCAGCAGAGCCAACCTGCCGATCTTTGCCAGGCCAATCAGCGGGCTGGCATCAGCAATGACCACTGGCGGCAAGTGCGCTCTCCAATTCTTGGCCAAGTTCCTCGGGCGGGTAATCGACTGCGTCTATGCCGCTGGCTCCCAGCAACTCGATGAAAGACGACAAGTCCATCTCCGCCAATTTGGCCGCCTGCGCCAATGTCAATTGCCGTGAGCGCACCATATGCAGGGCCAATACCCGGTGGATGCCATGTTGCAACAAATGGGCATCGAACGGGATCGTCAACACTGACGGTTTGCCGTGTTTGGTGATGATGCCGATACTGCCTTCGGCTGCGTGTTTTAACAACTCGCCGGAGCGGTTGCGCAGATCGCGCGCAGTATAGACCTCAAAAGGTTGCATCAGTCGTTACCCCTGATAAAATGGATGCACAAAGTGTAGCACATTCCCTGTAGACAAATCGCGCATCTCAAATGCATCCTGTCATCGCAAATACTCGATTGTCATCCGTATCAGCGATTCCTCGGATATCCGTAACCTGGCACTGCAAGTGCTGACCCATCTTTCCGTCGCCATCAAAGCTTGCTCGCATTCTTCAAGCATGGTTGCCATCGGCTCCGGTGCGGCACCCCCTTGCGTGATTCGGGCTGCGAGGGCGGCATCTGGGTCGAGGGCGTTCTGCAAAGCCGACAGGGAAATTTCCAGCTTTCGGCTTAGCACCCGTTCCGCCGCTTCCGCCAGTTGACCGGGCGTAAGCCGATTTAAGCCACCTTGGCTTAGCATCTGGCGGGTTAGATAGCCGATGAGGCGATGTGCTTGGCGGAAGTCTAGGCCGCATTTCAAAACCAAAACGTCGGCGAGATCGGTGGCGAGGGCGCTGCCATCGTCCATCCGCGCCCGTCCCCGTTGAGTGTTAAATGACAATAGGCTGGCGACTTCGCCCATCAGTTCCACCGCGCCTTGCGTGTCCTCGACGGCGCGGGGAATCATGCCATATGGCGCCAAACGGTTGTCCGATTGGCCTGAGGATGTGCGGCCCGACGCCGCGCTGGTGGCGAGAATGCCAATCATGCGGTTGGCGAGGCCTCGCACATGGGTCAGGGCAAATGGGTTTTTCTTCTGCGGCATGATCTTGCTGGCGCGGGCGTGACAGTCATCAAGTTCGACCAAGCCGAATTCTTCGGTGGAAAAGATTTGCAGATCTTCGGCGAGGCGGTCGAGGTTGACTAGGATAGCCGTCAGCGTTGCAGCCGCTTCGATAGGCAAATCCGCTTGCCACATCGCATCACGGGCATGAGTCACAAGCCCATCAAAACCAAGCAGTTCGCATAGCCTTTCCCTGTCTTGCGGCAGACGTGAGCCATTAGTGCTGCCACAGCCAGCGGGGCTTAAGTTGACCCGCGCGTATAACGCCCGAATACGTTCCAAATCGCGCAGCATGGGGTAGACGAAGCCGAGCAGATAATGGCCGAAGCTGGTCGGTTGTGCCGCTAACAAATAGGTGTAGTCGGGCATCAAGGCAGTGCGCAATTCCTCCGCCCTGTCGGTGAAGGCCAAACCTGCTGCCGTCAGCGCCTGGGCCAAACCGAGCAGGCTTTCGCGCAGTTTCATCAGGAATGCGGTGGTGGTGGCCTCCCGCCGCGCCCGCCCGGCCCCTAGCCATGTGCTGGCCTGGGTTTGTCCGGCCAGCCAGGCTTCGCGGTTAGTGTAGAGGTCGCCTAGGGCAGGGTCGGGGATGAAATCGGCAGGGTGGTCTTGGAGTTTTGATAGTGCGGCAAGCAGTTCCCTGCCCGGTTCGGAAGGCACGATGCCCGCATCGATCAGCACTAAGGTATGGGCGATGTCCACCCAACCCATCGCGGCGAACAACGGCGCTTGGTCGTCGAGTTCCTGCTTGAACGCGGTTTGGATGAGCTTGTCGGAAGGGCCATGCGCCAACCTCCCGCCCACTTCCAGCACAGTGTCTTGACGGCTATTTGTTGACATGGATGACAGCTACTTTGTCCGCAGGCTTGGGCTCGACTTGGTTGGGGTTCCAAGCCCCGGAACGCAGCATGTCTTCGGTGATGGTGTTCAGCGTGTCGAAGCGCAACCGGCAACGCAAGGCTTCCAATGCCAGAATTTGGTCGGGGGGTATGTTGCCCAGGCCGACATTGGTGCCGAAGCGTTGGATCAAATACGCCTGCTGGTCTTTCAGCGGCGCCTCCCAGATCAGCCTGTCTGCGGCATCACCCATGATGCGGCTAATCTCGGACAAGGTTTTATCGTTGATTTTGCCACAGGGGTCGTAGATGCCCACCGACCGGCCTGACTCGCGGCCTTCCATCACCACCCAGTGTGCGCCTTGCTGCAAATCTTCCAAGGCTTGCCCGGCGATCTGCGCCGCCGTGGGTTGCTGCTTGGGGTCTTTTTTGCCGACTTCGGTGATGGGAATCAAACCGGCATCCGCTGCGCAATGGATGATGTTGCGACGGCGGAAAGCGGGCATGGGAATGGTGCCGTCGGAGATTTCCACCGCGCTGAAGCCAAGGGCCTTGGCATGCTTCATGTAATCGCGGCAATGGTGCTCAAGCAGTGCGACTTCCAGCAAGGTGCCGCCGGGGAAAGTCAATACCCCGTGCTCGGCCAGTAGCGCCAGTTTGTACTGCAACATCTGCTTGGTAAGAAATACCGAGGTGCCAAAGCCGAGCTTCCAATGGTCCACGCAATGGTCTGCCATTTCGAGAATGTCACGCAGTTGACCCAGGCCCATCCCGATGTCGATGACCATGGTAACCCCAGCGGTGCGAGGCTTTTGCTTGCGGTCGCGGATCAAGTTGCCGACGATGGCATCCCAAGCGAGATCAGGCATGGCCAACCTCTTGCGAGAGCAGGCGCAATGCTTGTTCGACCATGGGTAGGTCGGCACCCCACGGCACAACCACCGTCTGACCTTCCTGTTCGATGCCGAATTCCAATAGGCAACATTTGATCAGGGTTGGACATCCATTGGCAGAGGCGAGCTTGCGCGGACACATCTCAACCCGTGGCGGCTCGTCGCCATAATAATGACGGTGGAATTGCAGGCTACGCTCGCAACCAATCAAGGTCCAAGCTTGGCGCTGCGGCGGGCGCTCGTCGAGAAAATAAACCGGTGCGCCTAAGTCATCAAGTCCGCCTGAACGGCAAGGCACCAGATAAGCTTCGGGCTGGACTTGCCCGCAGAGTTCGCGCAACTTGATGCGTTCCAATTCCAAGCAGATGGCGGGGAGGTCGGCATAGCTTAGGACATGCCCGGCCATGGCGTAAAGCTTCGGGGGTTCAGGCGGGGCGACCTCCACCACCCTCACCCGCAAAGGGTCGGGATGATGGATTAGGTTGATGTGGTCGAATGCACCTTGCACGATGACGGTTTGTTCGGTGTCGATGCCGTGTTCACGGGCCAGCCTGGCTAGCGCCGAACGATTGGCCGGGTCAGTGGCGGGCGAATGCAAAAAAACGCATTGCCCCGGCAAGGCCAGCACCTCCAAGGCATCAAGCCGGACGAACAGAGCATCGGATTCGGTTCGCTGCACGGCGGCCACAGCGTTTTCACCCTGCTTGTTGTGCAAGATAACGATGTCGGTGCGCCGGTAAACTTCCCTTGCCAGCAAGTGCCCGGTGATGGCCGCTTCGGTCATCGCCCCCGCATAAGGCTGGTAGCTGACCCGCCGATAAGGCAAAGGCACGAAATTCTTTTGGTTTTTGAGGTTGCCCACTGTCAACACTTCGCCGCCCATGTTTGCCTCGTTTGGGTTGTTCAGGCCAAAGGGAAACTGCGCGCCCGTTCTTCGGGCTTCAACTCGCGCTCATGAATCTTTAGCGGGTCCAAGGCGCGGATAAACTCCACCATCTCCCGTGTAGGCAAGGGGATCGTACTCAAGTCCTTGCGCACTGGAAAGCCAAAGCCCGTGTTCTCGCGCACAGTCTCCACCTCCACATCCGGGTATAGGGCAGCGAGGCGGGCATGGCCGGATTCATCGAAATCGAACACGCCCAATTCGGTGACGATGCCATCCGGCCCTTGACCCCGATAACCCATCTCGGATCGGCTTTTTCCTTCGGCGGTGCGATGTCCGACGCTGGTGATGAAATCGCAATCCGCCACCAGTCGAAACCGGCGGCGACCCTTGGCATCGGGCGAGGCACGGTGGGCGGCGATCCAAATCGTGACATGAGCCACGTCGCAAGACAGATTGCAACCCCCGCCACCGCCCGGTAATTTGATTTGCAAGCGCTCTCGCCCTAGGCGCGTGACGTTCAGGTTGCCAAAGCGGTCGATTTGCAAGCCGGAGAGGAACATGCGCCCCATGCGTCCGCTGGCCGCTAGATCGAATAGCTCGCCAATGTCCAGATGACACTCCGCCCCTCGGTCCATCACCCAATCATTGCTGGTGGGCGTGAGGAATGGAGGGCCAGGGTTCACGCCGTAAGTGGCCCCGGCCACTAGAACCAATCTGGGGGCGTGGGTATGCTTGGCTAGATGCAAGGCAATTTGCACCAAGGGCGAGCCAAAGCCATGGAAGGCGAGGATGCCGTCTTCGAGGGTGCGGGCGATTTGGTAAATCATCACCTCGCCCAGGCTGCACTGGTTTGGATTAGGCATACAACGCCTGCCAAGCTTCCACGCCTTGCCGCCAAGAAGCCAGGCGACCCAGCGTTTTAACACCGCCTATGGCTTCCAGATAGCCAGTCTGCGATTCACACCCGCAGACGTAGGTTTGCAAGTATCCATTAAAGGCTTCCGCGCTTTCACTTGCCAGTCTGTAATACTCGGCGGTGTGCCTGCGGTCGTAGGCATAAAACGGATAACAGGCGGTCGGGTGGGCACCGTAGGGAACTTCAGACAAGGCGGCTATATAAAAATAAGGGATGGTCACGCCTTTTTCGGCAAGCTGTCCGGTAGGCAGGATTTGCTCGACAGTGGCAATGACCTTTTTCGATGCCTTGGCGAACAGGATGTCGGCCACGGGCGGGCCTTCGATGTGCAGATTGCCGTGTGCATCGCCGTACTGGGCGTGGATGATTGCGACATCAGGCTTTAGCGCAGGCACTAACAACAGTTCCTCCCCGGTGTAAGGGCAAATCATCGTTTTATATTCCGGGTGCATCGCCATGAAGCCCGTGCCACGCACCGAGCGCATCGGCATGAACGGCAAACCGGCGATGGCAGCACGCAATTGTTGCACCAGCGTGTAACAACAACTGTCACGCACCGCGACGGTTCCCGCTTCACAAGCCCGGCGATAATTAGGTGCCATGCCGAAATCCTGCTCAAAGCCCACATAAGACTCGGCGCTCTCAGCCACCAACCCAGCCCCGCACAGCAAGTCCACATCAATGCCGTGGGCCGAGCCGGCCAGCTTTAGATTGCCGATTGCCTGCCGGACCAACTCACGCAGTGCCGCCATGGGTTCACGGCTGGACAAGCCGCCGCCGATGACCACACAATCGCCGGGGCGGACATGGGCAATCAGACTGGTCAGGCCGCAGCATTTGTCGGTTTGGGTGTAAATCGCCGGGTTCATAGCGCGGTCATCCCGCCATCGATGCAAAGGGCTGCGCCGGATACGAAGCTGGATTCACCGGAGGCAAGGAACAGCGCGGCCTGGGCGATTTCTTCGGGTTGTCCAAAACGCCCGATGGGATACTTGGCCATCTTGGCTTGGGTTGCCTGATCGGAATCTCCCGCCATGATCCATCGGTCAAGTTCCGTTCCGGCGATTCTTCCAGGGCACAGGCAATTGACTCGAATCCCCAATCCGGTGTAATCAACTGCCATCTGCCGGGTCAGTCCGATAACCGCTGCTTTGGATGCGCAGTAGGCTGGCATCTTGGGTATGCCTATCTGTCCCGCGATGGAAGCCATGTTGATGATGGATCCGCCTGCCGATTTCATATAGGGCAATGCGGCTTGCGAACAAAGAAATGTGCCGGTGACATTGACCGCCATGATCCGCTCCCAAGCAGCAAGCGTGGCTTCCTCAACACCGGCAAACTCCGCGATGCCCGCATTGTTGACCAACACATGGATGATGTTGGCATAGTGGGCAACGATCTGTTTGAATGCCTTGGCGACACTTGGCGCATCGGCCACATCGACGCAATAGGCCACCACGTCGATCCCTTCTTGTCGCAACCCGGCTTCGGCTTGCTTGCACCGCGCCTCATCCCGATCCAGAATCGACACGCTTGCGCCTTCAAGTCCAAACAGACGGGCTATCGCCAGGCCAATGCCCGCGCCGCCCCCCGTGATAATTGTATTCTTGTCGGTCAATCGTCCGGCCATGCTGGTTGTCTCCTTCTACATCCCCCGTAAGACCTTGCTGCCAGCCCGCAAGCGGCAAAGCTGGATGAAATAGGATGGATTCAGGAACAACTCGTCCATCTCACCGAGTTCGTCCACCGTCAATCCGTTGCGCACCATGGGCGCCAGGTATTGGAATCCGTCTTTGGCCCCACAACCAACATGGAATGCACCAACGATCCGCCGAGTATCCCCGTCGATAACCAGTTTCTGGAAACCAGAAAGATGCGGCTTCATCATCACATACAGCATCATCCTGTCACCAGCCGGGAGAGCGACCGACTGGCCGTCAGGATTGTCGGGCGGCAGTTTGAGCACTACGACATTTCGGTATCGTTCACGGGCTTGCTCCTCGCCAAGTCCCAGCCAGCAAACTTCATAATGGGTGTGCATGAAGTCGGGATATTTTTTGAAATGGTAATGGGCTTCTTCGCCCATGATATTGCGTGCCGCGTACATTCCGCCCTTGCGGGCCTTGAACATCTCCATCGGCGAACCAACCAGATCGCCGACCGCATACACATTAGGAATCGAGGTTTGCATGCGGGTATCGACCTTGACCGCGCCATTAGTGTCCACCTCCACTCCAAGCGTCTCCTGCGCTTCTTGGGAATTGGGCCGTTCGCCCAGTCCTAGGAATACGAAATCGGTCTCGACTTTCTTGATTCCGCCGCTGATCGTGCGAATCGCCACGGCGTTGACCCGCCCGTCACCTTCGATGGCAGTCAATTCGGCGTTGGCCCAAAATTCCATGCCTTGTTCTGCCATGCGTTCGAGCAGGTAGGCGCGGGTTTCTGCATCGTTAATCATAGTCAACGGCTGATGCCGCGAAACGATGATGGTACGTCGGCCCGTGGCGTTGAAAAAGCAGCCGTACTCAATGGCGGTCTTGCCGCCACCGACGACTACGACGGTAGGGCCAGGTTCATATTCAAGGGTATCGACCAAGCTGGCGTAGTTAAACACGCCTTCCATTCCTTGCGTGTCAATTGTAAAAGGTTTCGGGCTGGCACCTGTCGATAGAACTAGGTTGTTGGCATGGTAAATCTGACCGCCGACGGCAAGCGTATGTGCATCCACAATCCGTGCGCGTGAACCTAGGACGAATTCCAAATCGAGTTGCTCCTTGCTCTGGAAGTTCATAAAGGCATGGGGGCCGGTGCGTCCTCGCCGGAACATCTCGACAATCTCCCTAATGGAAACCATCTTGCCTTGCATATCCTGAAACCACAGTCTGCCGGAAAACGTCCGCTCCAACATCAACTGTGCGGCGACATCGGAAAAGACATGGTGCGGGACGCAGGCATGGTGCGGACATGAACCCCCTAAGAACGGCCAGCGGTCAATGATAAGGGGGCGGCCACCCATAGCGCGCAGGTACGCCGCGCCGAAACGCCCTCCCGCGCCGCCGCCTAGGAAGATTGCATCAAACTCCCTGGTGTCGTCGGCATTGATATTGACGAGCGGGGCTTGGCCATCAGTCGCCTCGCCGAGTCGAACACGGATTTCTTGCTCCCAGCGGCTAGTGGTCCAATGATCTTGGTTGATATTGACCATAAGATTAATCGAGCCTCACGTCTCCGCCGCCACAACACGGGCAACCTGCACCATGGGCGGATTCCAGTGGATGCGGTACTGGCAAACAGTCCTCGCGTGGCCTTGCCCGTTCGCAGCCGCACTGCGAGCAGACCCATTTCTCAGGCTCGCGGGTACCCGCGAACACCATGCCGCTAAATTGATGACCGCAGTCTGGGCATTGCAATTGGTGGATCGGCATGGTGTGCGTCTGCCAGAGATGGAAGAGGTTTAAGTTGCGGGGGAGGGCCTACTTGCCCAGTTCCGCCCGCACCAACTCCGTGCCTGCCACCAGCGCCCGCAGTTTCTCAATCGCAATGTAGCGTTGCAGCAAGATCAAACCGCAGTCAGTGGTGACGCCCAGGCGATCCGCCGGGATCACCTGCAACAAACGCCGGATACGGCCCGCCACCTGTCCGGCAGTCTCCGTGACCGTGCTTTTGACATCAATCACCCCGGCCCAGAAGCAGACGTTGTCCGGCAGCGGGTTGGCTCGCAGAGTGTCCAAACCGCTCATGTCATCGCTGCGCCGTCCGCAATTTTCTAAGTTTAGGACATCAATGCGAGCTTCGTAGGATTTTGGCACGACAGATGCCGTAGCTGCTGGCTCATCGCCACGCCGCTGAGTCAGATCGAAAATTTCCCCGGATTTGGCGGTGTCATCCGGCAGATAAGCCGGTGTGCCCCCCCAGTTGCCCCAACAGACATGAACAATGATCTGGGCGTTTTTGACACCTTCTACAGCTCGGTTGAAGGCTTCGATGGCCCAATCCTCAAAGCCATAGGGCCAAGTGAATTCGTCAAGCTGGATAAAATCCACACCCAAGGCATCCACTTCGCGCAAATCTTCGTTGATGGCCGTCGCGATGGCCATGGCACGTTCGCGCGAAGAGGGATAATGCAAGTCGTTGGTCGCCTGGGCCAAGACTTGAATGCCTGTGTATTGGATTTTAGTGGGCTTTTTGGTCGCCCGCTTCAGTGCCCTAGCCTGCTCCACCATGATGGAACCATGCCGTTTGACCGCTTGATCCAATGTGCCTGCATGAAGTCGGCTATAAATGGGGAAGCCTAAATAGCCGCCTTTGAGGTTGTAACCCAAGCGGCGGTAGTAGTAGTAGAGTGCTTGGTCGGCGTAGTTGTCGCCGTGGACCCTGCCATCGGAAATGATGTCAAGCCCGGCGTTTTCCTGGTCTTTGGCAATCGCAGCGACGGCATCTTCCAAAGCTTCTCGCACCAAGGCATCGGGCGGTTCCTGGTCGCCAGTGAAAGCCCTGGCAAAGCTCGCATCCCACCACCTTGGGTTGGGATAGTTGCCGACCATGCTGGTCGGAATCAGTATTTCTTGGTCGCGTATCTTCATGGTTCCCCTCCCGCACGGGCTTCTCAAACAAGCCCGGCAATTTTTATAGTTATCGGGATGGCCCAAACTGCGTTCCCATAGTGGCTTTCGCAGGGCAAGGCCGCTCAGCAAGCCTTCTTGGTTACGGAAAGCCCTATAAAGCGAACCGTACCACTTTATTATTTGGCTCCTGTTGCTGTGCATTTGTCAAGAAAAATATCAGTGATAATTATTCGCATTTTTTCGGGATTTGCGCTAATAATTAAGTAAATTTTTTTTGGATAAACCATGAGCGTTGAAACATCAAATACGGGGGCTGAAATCGGCCTATTGATCGAACGGGCCAGAAAGGCACAACAAGCCATCGAATGCTATTCACAAGCCCAAGCGGACGAACTGGTCACCAGCATTGCCTGGTCGGTGGTGCGCCAAGACCATGCCGAGGCTTTGGCAAGGTTGGCGGTCGATGAGGGCGGATTTGGCAACTACGCCGACAAAGTGACCAAAATACGCAACCGCATCATGGGCACACTCGCCGACATGGCCCAAGTCAAGACAGTGGGTGTCGTTGAGGAAATACCGGAGAAAGGGATAATCAAGATCGCCAAGCCAGTAGGCATTGTCGCCGCCTTGATCCCCACGACAGGGCCGGATGCGACTCCGCCGCTCAAGACTTTGCTGGCGCTCAAAGGCCGCAATGCCATC
Source organism: Candidatus Methylumidiphilus alinenensis (assembly GCA_003242955.1). Lineage (GTDB taxonomy): Bacteria > Pseudomonadota > Gammaproteobacteria > Methylococcales > Methylococcaceae > Methylumidiphilus > Methylumidiphilus alinenensis. The sequence goes on along the minus strand of QJPH01000533.1, from coordinate 29,082 downwards.
ATCATCGCCGCCCATCCACGCACCCAAAAAACGACAGCGCTGGTTGTGCGATTCATGCGTGAAGCGTGTGTGCAGGTTGGTGTCCCGGCTGATCTCGTCCAACTGATCGCCCAACCTTCGTTGGCAAGGACGCAAGAATTGATGCGCCAAGCCGATTTGATTGTGGCGACGGGGGGCGAAAACATGGTCAAGGCGGCTTACAGTTCGGGCACACCCGCTTATGGCGTAGGAGTGGGCAACTCGGTGCATGTGGTGGACGAGACAGCAGACATAGCGGATGCCGCCAAGTCCATCGCGGCAGCGAAGACGTTTGACTATGCCACCAGTTGCCTCGCTGACAATGCCTTAGTGGCCGCCGCCGAAATTTATCAACAGTTGCTTGCCGCCTTGGTGGGTTGTGGCGCTTATGTATGTAATGCGGATGAAAAAGCACTGCTCAAACAACTCATGTGGCCAGAATTTGCTGCTGTCATTCCTGCTGTTGCGGTGATTGCCAAACCAGCGACCCAGATTGCTGAATTGGCAGGTTTTGCCATTCCCGAAGACCGCCGCTTTTTGATCGTCGAGGAAGACGGCACAGGGCCAGGGTATCCGTTTTCCGGTGAGAAGCTATCGGTCGTTTTGGCCTTATACCGCTATGACGATGGGATTGAAAACGCTATCCGTCTCGTCAATGCCATTACCGACTACCAAGGCCGTGGCCACACCTGCGGCATTCACACCCAATTGAATGAACACGCCATGGCATTGGCTATGGCCACAAAAACTGCGCGGGTGCTCGTCAACCAAAATCTCAACGAAGGTGCCGGCAGCTTGCGCAATGGCCTGCCGTATACTTTGAGCCTCAGTTGCGGAACGTGGGGTGGAAACATCACCACTGAAAACGTCAATGCCAAGCATTTCATAAATCTAACTTGGGTTTCGCGACCGATTGATGCACGTCCGCTTGACGAGCATTCGCTTTTTCGAGAGCATTGGGACAAGTATGGTAAATGCTAAAACAAGCCCAATTTAATCTTTCACACTTATGTGTCCGTCAAAAAGATGAGGGAACCCACTTAAGGTATGCTAAAGAAAGTGGACACTCACGATTGCTAGATTTTGGCAATTCCAAGCGTGGTTCCAACACCGAATTCCGAACGCCAAAACCAGAGTGGGTGGTAATCATTCGGATCGATTTATCGGTTAGTGACTGATAAAAGCGATCCAACGATTAATGCTAGACAACCCCTTCTTGCCTTGCATTACTGCATCAGGCGTTTTTTCGGGCGCATGAGGCACAAATGGTGTCCGACATACTGTGAGAGTTAGCCTTGCCCGGCCTGACTATCCTCCTTCCTGTTCGACAACCTTTTCCATATCGCTACGAAGCAGACCCGTGCCCACGCGGACAAACCTGCGAACCAGGCTGTAGGCGCGTCGTAGGGACTCGGTCAGTTCGCGCTCCAGCGCGGTTGGCAGCATACGCTGAGGGCCGTCAATAGACTGAGGCTCGACCGGGAATTCGAATGCGGCCCGCTCAAGGCTGCGCACCTGTGACTTGGTCTCCAGTACGGTTCGGGCCAGCTCATGGTCACCCTCGGCCACCGCACACAGCGCCCGGCGAAACTCCTGGCCGACCGCTTCAGCGAGTGTACGCAGTCGTTCGCGAGCCTGCGGGCTCATCTCCGTGCCGCGTTCGAGGTGGCGCCGATACAACGGGATCATTTCCTTATCGACCAAGTCGCCGATGGATTCGAGATAGTCAGCCGCTTCGACCAGATCGACTGCCGTCCGGCAGATATCGGGTGCCAGTTCCGGCTGCAGCACTTTTTCGATGAAACCCACGATGGCGGCATGATGCCTGTCAATGAGCTGCTCACGCACATGCAACTGGTCGATTGAAGCATGCTGGCCGTCGAGGATGGCCGGAACCGCTGCGTCGAACAAATCGCCGACCCGCTCACCCAGGTGGAGCACCTCTCGCCGTGCGGCATCAATGGCCAGGGGAGGCATTTCAAAAAGCACAGGGTTCAATTCCGGCGCCATCGCATCGTGCCCTTGCGGCTGAGGCCCCTGACCAATCACGCGCACGATCAGCGCGGCCAGCAGATTGGTGAATGGCAGCAGAATCAACACCGTGCTCACGTTCACGATCAGGTGTACGTTGGCGACTTGGCGCGGCACCTCGTAGGCCAGTTGCTCGGCCAACGCCAATCCGTCCGCGCTAGGCGAAACGGTGCGTGTGATCTGTTCGAGCAAACCGATCAGCGGTAGCCAGATCAGCACCATCAGCACTTTGAAAGTGACCAGGCCGATGGCGGCGTGCAACGCCGCGCGCGGCTGCCCGATGGTTGCCAGCAGTCCGGTGATGGTGGTGCCGATGTTGGCGCCAAACACCAGCGCAATGCCCGCTTCCAGCGGAATCAATCCCTGGGCGGCAAGCGCGATGATCACGCCCAAGGTTGCCGATGACGACTGCACGATCGCCGTGAAAATCGCGCCTATCAGGATGCCGAGCAGCGGGTTGGTCATCGACGCCATCAGGTCCAGAAACGGCTGATACGTGCGCAGCGGGGCCATGAAACCGGACATCATCGACAAACCTATGAACAGCACCCCGAGGCCCAGGATCACGGTGCCGACAAGGCTTGGTATCCGCCTGGCCTTCCACAACGATAGCCCGAAACCGATCGCAACCAGCAGAAACGCAAGGTTGCTGATGTCGAAAGCGATGATCTGCGCTGTGACGGTGGAGCCGACCGCAGCACCCATGATGACCACGAGGGCCTGCCCGAGCGTGAGAACCCCCGCCGATACGAAGCCGATTGCTATCACCGAGGTCACCGACGAGGATTGCACAATTGCCGTGACCACTATGCCGGTCAGCAACGCGCTCAAGCGATTGCCGGCCAGTCCGGCCATGATGGTCTTCAACCGCGAACCGGCCATTGCCCGCATCGCATTCGACATCATCGTCATGCCATGCAGAAACAGCGCCAGCCCGCCGGAAAGCCCGATCAGCATGGGAGCAAGTGAAAAGGATTCGTAGTTCATCAAGAAAGCTCCATGTGATCCAAGAAAGGGTGAGTTTGCACAAACGGACGTAAACTCTCATAGGACTTTTGGCCTCCACTGGCCGTAGCGCCCGGAAAAACGCCGGGGCTGGCAAGGCAGACAAGGCGACTTGTCTTGCCCCGTGCGCCCGTCAGGGGACGCGCATCAATCATAGACTCATACCACTGATCAGAAGCGTTCCGCCGAATCTTGACGACCCAAGGAAAGCCCCCACGGAAAACGGACTTAAACTGGGTGGCTCAAATTCGGCGCAAACCCTCATGGAACCTGACTATTTCAACATTCTGCGAGAGTTTACGTCCGTTTGTGAAAACCTACCCAACATACCCAAACCAAGCCCAAAAACCAAGAAGGAAGGCCCAACCGAATACGCATGGCCGGACAAGTCAACGACCGAAGAAAAAATCCGCGATGCATCGAAAATATACAACAACGCATACCATCGCAGAGATTTTGAACAGATTATAACAGAAGGCGACAAAGCCAAGGCACAAGGCCAAACTATGGACGAAGCCCTTGAGAAAGTAGCCCGGCAATTCAAATTGAGGGAGAGTACCGAACTGATAAAGAGAGCATGGCATAGGGGTGGAGTCTTTCGGCCTTGAGCCACTTCCTGACCGTGTTGCGCGACAGACTGGTCCGCCGCTGAATTTCACTGATCGACAACTTCTCGCGGAAAAACATCCGCCTAACTTTTGCGTACATCGACCGTCGCTTGAATGGCATGGATTAAAGGGTGTCCCTCGGACTCTTTGCCTAGTTCCTCCAAATAGTAACGAGCGAGAAACCATGCCCAGATGCCAAGGTTATGGGCGAACTGATTGCTTTGTTCAATATAAGCCACATCGAATTGTTCGGGGTGCGGGGCGTAGATGGACAAGCCATTGGGCGCATTGATTCCCCTAGGAGCCGCCTTAGCGATCACCATTTTCTCCCAGCAGTCCAGCACGGATTCACAGTGCTCGCCGATGGGGGCTGGCAGGGTATGTTTAGCCAGTCTTTCCACAAACCCCTTGATGTCCATATAGCCGCTTTGCCCCATGCGCGGGGCATCGTTGAAGGCATAGCGTAGGGCAGATAAGACCTTCTTTTCTTTGAAAAACTCTACCAATGCCTGCACCAGTTCCACGAAGGCCTGGGCAAAGGCAGGCAGTGCGGAGGCGAGTAGCGCGACCTGTGTGATAGACGGAGTTCTGCCGGGTTTAGCTAGATAAGATGCCGCCGTGATCGCGACGATTTGGCCGGCCAATTGTTTAGGCGTGATGCTTGGATTGTCGCGCAAGCATTTGAGTATCTGGTCGTAGGGGTAACCTTCGCCCGGCATTATATCTTCTGAGACTAACAGGATGTCGGCTAGCCCAGTGAGCTGAGCTATGGCCTCGATATTGCCCATGTAGCAGGCATCTAATGCGAGAATGTCGCAGGGATCGGGTAGGGCTAGGTTCATCGCACCATAGCTTTCGAGGGTGGATTGGGCCGATTGCAAGCACGCTTTTAGCTTCGCGTCACAGTCTTGCTTAGGCTTAGGCCATTGGCAGCGGGTTGCATTTTGCCAGTATTGCCCACTGATGTTCCGGTCTACGAGCAAGCCTTGCCACCCATTGCCGTGGCCACCCAAAATGACCAAGCGATGGCGGCCCGGCCAAGCGGCAGAAAGACGTAACGCCAAAGTCAAGGTGTCTCGCTTGTTGGATTCCAAATCGTACCAACGCAGTATCAGGTCTTCCCGCAAGGGCGTATCCGCCCTCAAGCGTGCGAAGCAGGCATCAGTCAGCAAGGGACCGTCGAACAGGGCGCAGACATGCATGCCTGGCCCAGAGCCTACCGCCTTCATTTCCAAAAGATCGTCGAAAAGCTGGTCGGCCAGATCGCAGTCAGCGGCTAGGTAGGCCATGACCGACCAGTTTTCTGGCTGGCCCATGGCCTGCAAATTCGATGGCGCAATGTGAAACACGAAGTCTTCCCGGTCCAGCTTCAAAACCTTCGGCAATTCGGGTCGATAGGGATTTTCAGATTGTAGTAGCATCGCTTGGGCCTCTTGGTGGATTGTCGTTGTCTAAGGCTGAAGCTCCCTTAGATTAAAGTGCGATTTTGATGCCCTCCTGTCCCGCTTCTGGATAGCGGGTGGAGAAACCTGCGCCAGGCTTTAGGGAATCAGACTCCCATGGTGTCGTGTAGGGCGACCGATAGTTGAACCACAGGGTGGCCTGACTGCGTGCCCCCGTGATGACGGCCTCCACTGCGCTATGGTCAGGATGCTTGAATTTGTCGCCATTGGTGCTGAACAGGAAATGCTTGGCATCTATGAGTTCTAAAAAACCACGGGTAAGATTGTTGTGGCTGCCATGGTGGCTCATCTTTACCGCATCCACTTGGAGAGGCCCCTTGCCCGGTTGCAATAACCTACGCAGGGAGGCGCACACCACGCTCATATGCGCGTCGCCCAGGAATAAGCAAGACTTGCCGCCGTATTCGGCCAAGAAAGCGATGCTGCTGCCATTGGCTGTGGAACTGTCGATGCCTTTCAGTTGTTCCAGCAGCTTTGCCGATAGATCCGCAGGACCTAAAGTCAACTCTGCCCCGGGGTGAAACTTATTGTCCTCCACCAAGCTTTTCCACGCACCTTCCAGATCGCCTGGATCCATCTTCCATTCCTTGATGCCTTTCTCCCAGTTTTGCCGCATTTTTTTCAGCTTACCAGTGTCGGGGGAGAGCAAGGTGAGCTTCATGCCGCCCGCCAATTGAACAACCGGCAGCCTGTCCTTATCGACGACGATAGCTTTATGGTTGAAAGCTTTATTCCACTCCTCATCGGCTCGACGCTGCAATAACGCGCTTAAAAACTCCCCCTCTCGCCCACCAAGCGTGTTTTCGTCAGCCATATGGTGGTAGCCATTGAACCAAATGTCCATCGGCAAGAAGGGCCAGCGAGTTCGTTCCACCGCCAGCAGTCGAATGATGCCTTCGATGTGGTCCGTATCCACATGGGTGATGACGAGCAACTCCACCCGCTGATCGTCAGTGGGCAAATCGTGGAATCGTTGTTGGAAAGCGGGAAACGCATGAAGCGGGCCACCGTCAATGACAATGCGGCGAGTACGTTGACCATCGCCGTACTCCACCCAGAGGGCATCGCCGTGCTTGGCGGGCAACATTTCTATCGAAAAAAACGGCCCTGTCATGATGGCCCCCTGACTAGTTTCCAGTCGGCATCGCCATAGGCGACCAAGCAAAGAGACATCATTAGATTCTGTAGCAACCCCTGACGCTTGACCTCGCGAATCACGGCACCCAAGCTTTCGGGCTGGGTGGCTTTGGAGAGCAGTTCTTTGACTAATAAACTTGCCACCCGGGCCGAATTTTCCGTGTACACCGTGGCGATGGTTCCGATTACGACCGCCGCGCCTTTAGTTCTGAATACCAAAACGGGTTCGCCATAATCATTGCCCGTACCCGCAACATCGCAACCTAATAAGGCGACCAACGGTGGGCTGGCGCTGGGTAGGTTTTGCAGCAGATGGGCCTTCTTAATCTGTATCGCCCGGATGGTTTGGTCATTGATTTCCAGCGTCACAGATGCACCGTTGCCTTCGATATGGGGCAGCGCGATGATCAAACGCGGCCCGGTGTCGGCCACGATCTGCACCCAATCGTTCCAGTCCTGGGCGATGCTGGGTGCATTGCCCAGCCATTTGTTCAGTCCACTTTCCACTTCTTTCCGTTTTTCCTCGCTTACTCGGCTGCTGCTGGCAAACAGCGCGTGGCCGGACAACTTCAGTTCGTCCATTTCCCGGCGGGGTTCCGACTGTAAAAACACCCCGACCGCATCGTCATCGGTCCGCGCTTTGGCTTTATGCCTTTCGATGACTTTGCTCAACCCCCAAAAACCTAATGGACAAACCGCTTTTGCTGTCCCACCTTGACATCCGTCAGCCAGCTTGCCTGCTGTAAGGCAACCACGCCAATGCGCACAGGTTTTAGCATCGTCATCGGGAACCTCATGCTCATAGATGATTTCGTAGGGGATGGTCTTGTCGGTCTGGTTGGTGACGATTTGCAGATATTCCTGCTTGGCGAGTTCGGGTGCCCCGCCGGTTTCCTCAAGATAGCCGCTGAATAACATCAGAAAGAGCGTGGCACCTTCCAATGCTAATTCCCTAATGAGCCGGTTACCTGCTTCACCCTCCAATCCGTCTTGATAATCCAATACCGATTGCGCTACCCAACTCAATTTTGTATTGATGCGCTTGGCGACCTCCAGACATTCCTGGATGTTCATCAAGCCGGCTCGGTGAGTTGCGGGGGTCTTGGTTTGACTCGCCGCGAAAGCCTGTGCCTGGAAACCGGCAGCGGAATTTGCCGGAGTCTCCACAATAGCCATGTCGAATTGGCTGCGCTGGTCAAGATCGCCAAGGTGATGCCTAATCACCGCGACATCATCAAACTTGGGGGCCGCTTCTGGATTGGCCTTGTTCTCATCGGCGACGACTTCGGCGCGGAGCATGGCAGTTTGTAGCACACGCCCCCGATGCAACACGGTCACGCAGCCTTCAAAAGCGCCTTCGTGCTTGGGGAGGAAGTCAAAGTGACAAGTCGTGCTTGCACCGTCCCTAGGCAAGGTGATGTTGGCGCTTAAAGTGGCCCCAATTTGATTGGGCTCGGATAGCACGACGGTAAGTCGCCAACGGCTCTGGCGCGGCAATTCCTCAACAGGGAAAACCTGAGGCAAAGACTGCCAGGCTTGCTCGGGGGGACCAATGCGTATCCGCACCTGTGCCATCCTGCCGAGGATGTACCCCCCCGCAGCAGAATCATAGCCATCATTATTCGGGCGCAGAAGCCAGGATTGCTGTTGCAGATACCGCTGTGCCCGTTCGATTTGGACAGTGGAGGGTTCCTGCGCAGTCTTGATGGCTTTGGCAAAAGCCGCCAGTTCAGATGCGCCATCGCCTTCTCGATGATAAGCAAGCTGATCCAACTGTAAATTCAAGGCTTGCGCCTCTGCCCATGCAACCGTGGCGGGGCCACGAACAGGGTGGCTGATTTCAAATTGGGCTGGGGTTACACTTAACCAGTGAGGCTTTAGGGAGGAAAGATCGAGTTTAGCATTTGGCGGTAAATTTTCGGCGCGTTGTTTGAGATTTTCTGCCAGTTTGCTGAGCCGGAAACTGGCGAGTTCGTCCGTCAGGAGTAGCTCAGCTTCAATGGACTCGCGTATGTTATCGGCGCGCAATCGTCGTTTCCGCAACGCCTCAGTCCAGGCCTGGTCGAAGCTGAGGTTGTGGGAGAGTTCAATCATAAACTGGTTCAGGGCATCGCCCACGGCCAGGGGTTCTTGGGTGTCCAACAGAAGTGCGCCACTGGCCTGGGTCAGTGCGGCGATGCGGCGCATTGTGGATCTTCTTGTCGATGGATCAGTATCGCTGCCGTTTGCAATCACCACGACATTGGCCTTGCAAGGGAAAGGCTGCGTTTGCAGTTTTTTCAGCAAGGCTGCCGCATCACCCCTATGTAACAACAGATCGCAATTGGCATTGCTTCTATCCAGAGGAACTATGCGGGTTAGCCCGGAGCTAGGCCAAGCCTTCTGGAGATATTCAAAAGTCTCCTGTGCATCCGATCCCGGCAAGGCACCCAAGCGGAAAGGCCAGTCGAAGGCAAATTGCGGGGGGATTGACGCGGTCGCCCTTTCGGTTTGGCCAGCGTTTAGGTTCAAAATCATAGACACGCCGCCGAGGGGTGGATTCGTCAGCATCAAGGTTTGCAGACAAGGCCCTGCCGGTTCGCTTTCTGGGAATTCAATGACGCGCAATCGAAACGTGGCTAAGCAATCAGCGTGCATATCTCGAATAGTGCGCACGGACTCCGCCCACTCCTGTGGCAGCATGGCCGAAAGAGCGAGATCACCTGCTGGTTCGCTGGTCAAATGCAGGTCGGGAAACCGCCACAGTAGACAAGGGGAATCGTTGGTATCTTTCAGAGAGTCTGAAATTAACAGACTCATAGCGATTTCAGCGGAGGGGATCAAGAAACACGTTCTTTCCAACGCCGTTAATTCGCGTTTTCGCAAAATATCGGCAACAGACTTGGTCTGGCTGGCCCAGCACGAAGTTCCCGCCACTAAACCCAGCCCAAGGAAGGCATTGGCGAATTCCGTATCATCCAGTTCCGAACCCCACCGCCGCCAATTCTCGAATAGCTGTTTGTTTATCGGATGGCCCTGTTGGTTGTTAAAGAAGTTCTGCATAAATGCCTATGATACACCCCTAGTTCATGCAGGGGGCTTAATCAAAGAAAGCTTAAAAGCGCTCCTATTCATTATTTTTCCTTTGGGCTACTCCGTCAAAGTGTAGGGCAAACTTTCTAAACCTATAAAACTGCCCTCGCGGGTTCTCCCTCTCCCCATAAATCAAAGGGGTCAGACTCGAGTGATTTTTCATGGGACACGTTTTAAATAAGCCAGATCAACAGTGGCATTTTATGCCTTTATCAATGCCCGTGCGTAACATCAGTGAATAACAGTGTTCACTACATTTAGTGGCGGTCTGGCGTAATGCCGAGTTTCTTCATGCGATAGCGCAGCGTGCTGGGGTGAAGGTCGAGTGTCCGCGCAGCGCCTTTAGGACCTTCGATAATCCAGTTTGCCTGCCCGAGTACAGCCCGAATGTGCTCCCTTTCGACTGATTCGAGTGTGCCTCCCTGTTTCGAGCCGGCTTGAACATCAGCCGGTCCGATTGATCCTGGCAACATTTCCGGGCTGATCTCAATGATGGCTTCATCCGCCAGGATGATCGCCCGTTCAATCACGTTTTCCAATTCCCGGATATTCCCCGGCCAAGGATAGGACTGGAGGCGCTGCATGGACTTCGCGCCAACCCCCTTGACGCGCTTGCCAACCCGGACGGCAAACTTTTCAATCATGAAGCGCACCAACAAGGGAATGTCTTCGATCCGCTCACGCAGCGGTGGGGTGGTTAGCGGAAACACATTGAGCCGGTAGTATAGATCCTCGCGAAACGCCTTGTCCTTTACTTCCTGCAAGAGATTTCGATTGGTTGCGGCGATAACGCGGACATTAACCTTAATCGGCGATTTGCCGCCCACACGGTCAAATTCTTGCTCTTGTAGTACACGCAACAACTTGACCTGGACTTCCAGCGGAATCTCTCCGATTTCATCAAGGAATATCGTGCCGCCATCGGCGAGTTCGAACCGCCCGATGCGCTTCGCTATGGCACCGGTGAAAGCCCCTTTCTCATGCCCGAACAACTCGCTCTCCACCAAGCCGGTCGGCAGCGCGGCGCAATTGACTTTGATCAGCGGCTTGTCACAGCGCTTGCTGGCCGAATGGACTGCGCGGGCGATCAACTCTTTGCCGGTGCCGGATTCACCCTGAATCAACACCGATGCATCCGTGACCGCCACGCGGCGCACATTGGACAACACCGACAGAATCGCCTCGCTGCGCCCGATAATTTCCTCGAAATTGTGGACTGATTTGATTTCATCCTGAAGATACAGATTTTCCGCTTGTAGCCGGGCCTGTTCACGCTCCATCAATACACGGTCGGTAATGTCGATGAACATCGTGCGGGTATACTGGCCGCCGGGGTCCGGCTTGGACCACCACTGAATCCAGATCGGCTGGCCGTTGTCCTGGCGGCGGAGCTCTAGCACCACGCCGTTCGTATCCGTCCCCCGTCCGATGGACGCGAAGGCATCTCTGAAACGGCGCTGGGCATCTGGCGTATCAGGTATGAAGGACTTGCCCACCGTGCCGGACACCTGTTCTGGCGCCATGCCGAGTATTCTGATGGCTGCCCGGTTCGCACGAATGAACCGGGATTGAAAATCTTCGTGGACGTAGGCAATGGGTGCTTCGTCGAAAAGGTCGCGGAAACGTTCCTCGCTTTGGTGAAGCCGCTCCACGGCGCGTACCCTGCTCAGTTCGGCGGCGGCCCTGGCCGCAAATAACTGGAAGGTGTACAGCAGCCTTGGTTCTGGCGGCATTGCCCGATGGTCAAACACCGCGAGATGCCCGAGAATGTCTCCGTCGGCATCTTGGAGCGGAACGCCGAGAAAGCTTTCCACCCCCTCCCCTCCACTAGGGAAGAGTAGTCCCACGTTCTCGGGGTAATGGCACAACTTTCCCCAGAGCACCACTTCGCAGGGCGTGCCCGCCAACTCCCACTGCTGGTTCTGCACAAATTCGCCATCCATCCAAAAAGCCAAGGTCCTGACCCGTGTTTTGGAATCTGCAAACTCCGCAATAAAGGCATTGGTGACGCCTGTCACAATGCTCAAGTTTCGCACTAACGAGCGAAAGAAATCCTCGGCTGTCGCTTGAGCTGTCCCTTCTACGATCATACGCAAAGCCGCCAGTTCGATGGTGTCTATCGGCAACCCGGCGATGCTGGCAGGGGTGGAATTATCGGGCATGCTCGGCCTCTCTAAATAACTAAATAAGCCGTCATTCCGGCATGGACCGCCGGAATCCAGATTGCAGGGATGCCACCAATCCATACCATCCATGGAGCCTAGGTTCCGGCGATCTCTGCCGGAACGACGGGGAAAACCTTAATTCAACAGCATTGTGTTGTAGACGCACACACCAGGAGTACAGGCGACCTGCCGGTCGCCCCTACCACGGTGGTTTCCCTGCGCCGTAACCCACTGAAGGACCGGGCAGTGGTGGGTTGCGGTGCGCGTCACAACAGTGATAAATGGGCAGGTTCTTCCAATGCGCACCTAACCCACCCTACGACTTATTAATGCGCCAAGTCATTCTACCCTCAAATAGTTGTGACAGGCCACAACTATTGGTGGTATTCAGATTTTGGCCACTTCCTGAATTTTCAGAAGAACAAACATATCTGTTTGTTATTATTGTCTATTTAATAAATATTTCGAGTTGGCACGGAGATTGACTATTAGTAATCGTCACTATCTTGGATCGCACAAACATTTCTTCAATACTGACCAATGATCCTATAAGAACTGTTACTTTTTACTTTTACTGCTAGAGAGAATTTAAAAATGAAACCAAATTTTCAACTGACCAAAGTAGCTTTTGCGGCCCTGGCACTTTTCGGCACGGGAATGTTGCCCACCCCCGGTTATGGCGGCAATGCCACAGGTTCGGTGTATACCATGAGCAACGCCGCTGGCGGCAACGCGGTGCTGATGTTTCCGCGGGCCACTGACGGCAGTCTGATGCCTGCCCAATCCTTCCCTACGGGTGGGCTTGGGACCGGCGCGGGGTTGGGCAACGGCCATGGACTAGTGTTAAGCGAAGACGGCCTGTGGCTGCTGGTTGTCAACGCCGGTAGCAGCGATGTCAGCCTATTCGCCGTAGGCCGAAACGGACTTCAGCTAACGGGTAAGCCTACGCCCAGCGGTGGCACCCAGCCGATCAGTGTCACCGTTGATGACGGCTTGGTTTATGTGTTGAACGCCGGTAGCGAGAACATTGCCGGTTTTCAAATCAGCGGGAGCAGTGCCCAGTTGACTGCTTTGGCGAGTTCCGTCCGTCCACTCGGAGGAACCGGCAATGGTCCCGCTGAAATCAGCTTCAGCCCCGACGGACGCAACCTTGTGGTCACCGAGAAAGCGACTAACCAGTTGGTAGTCTTTCCTGTCGCAGCAGATGGGACACCGGCCCAATCGCCAGAAGTCGTGCCATCGTCAGGCACAACGCCGTTCGGATTCGACTTTGCCGGACGCCATGAACTGCTGGTCGCCAACGCGGCTGGGGGTGCGGCGGGCGCGAGTTCAGTCTCGGCCTATCAGATTGCCCGCAACGGCAACCTGACTGTCACCGGCAGTGCCGTGCCGACCGAACTGACTGCGGCCTGTTGGCTCGCCGTCGCGCCGAATCAAATCTATGCCTACACGGCCGACACCCCGGCATCCACGATCACCGGCTTCTTGGTGGGTCCAAGGGGTAGCTTGACCCTGCTGAACGGAAACGGTGTCACCGCCAGCCCCGGCTCCGGCAGCAAGCCTATTGACTTGGCTTTTAGCCAAGACGGGCAGTTTATCTATTCCCTGAACAGCGGCAGCAACACCATCAGCGCTTTCCAAGTCGATGGGCAGGGCGTGCTTACGCCGGTTACCACGGGTGTCACCCAGACAATCCCAACAGGCGCCAACGGGCTTGCCGTGCAGAAAGTCCTGAATAACATCGCCCCCAGTGTGGGCGGCGGTCACAACGCCAATGAATGTTTGTTCAATTGGGCGGAAGGAAGCTATCCCGGACTGTTTGGCCTGGTTGGTCAATTCACTCAGGTTTCCTCGGTTTTCGACTACCGCTATTACCCCGGCACACAATCTTATGTGGGCGTTTCTTCGACTGACAATCATGTGTATTACCAAGGCCCGGACGGCAATCGCATTGACGAGGGTCCGTGGACATCTTGGCTGGCAACGGCCAATTGTCTGTAGGGGAAAACCTTCCGCCAGTTTGAAGTGCCCAGAAACGGCCCCTCGAACTTGTCTGCCTCAGATTTTCCCGTCCATCCCCATCTGATAATACTTGTGAGTGATTTCGTCCTGGTGGGCCAGCAGCCAGTCTATGTCGGGCTGGTGGTGCATGGCCTTGTGGATGGCCTGCGCCATGGCCTTGCGGTGGATGTCGAAGAGGGCTTTATGGTCCAGTTGGTCATCCGTGATGACGCTGGGGTTCAGCCAAACGGACACGATGATGCCGAGGTCGTTGGCCTTTTCCTTGGGGATGTCGCCGGCGCGGACCGCGTCGAGCACGCCGTTGGCGATGGCAGCCTGCACCGTTCCCATCAGGATGTTGGTGTAGCGGCTGTTGTTCACCGTGACTTTGCTCACCATTAGGGTGACCGGGCGGACTTGGATGCCTGTGTTCAAAATCGCAAACACGCGGGTGTGGCCTTTGACTTGGTCGCCTGTCAACGTTGCCAAGGCGATGCCGACTGGCCCATCGAGTTCGCCGATGACGACTTCAGGCTCGGCCGCCGTCCCCGGAGGGCCGCCTGCCACTAGGGCTTCCCCCGTCCGCAAGATGATTCTTTCGCTCATGATGTCTCCCGACCAGTTTAAGTTGTGACGCATCATAGCAAATGCAACGCCTAGCCACCAATCAGCAATTCTCATTTTGAACAGAACCGGGCGGGTTTGGAACCCGCCCCTACGAATTGATGTCCCGTATCCTGTTTATAATGCATTGATAATTTAGAATTAACTACCTGCGTAGGGGCGGGTTCCAAACCCGCCCTAATTAATCTTTGCCAAAATGGGAATTGCTTATGCGGCCCAGGCGTTATCAAAAATAGTTCTCGGAATGATATAATCATTAGCGTACTATCTTTTCCAGAATTCTACGTTCAGCCCATTCACGGCTGTTGGAACGGAGCCGATGTTAGCCAGGCCAAGCACTGGTCTAAAATATGGCATTGGCCTTGTACGGGGCCAATGCGTTGTTCAAACAAACCCATTACTAAGTATTCATAATAGGAGCACACATCATGGCAAGACCCCTGATTCAGTTGGCACTCGACACCTTAGACGTTGAACAGACCCTCGGTCTGGCTCGCGCCACTGCCGACTATATCGACATTTTTGAGATCGGAACCCCATCCATCAAGTACAACGGCGCTAGCTTGTTGAAGTTACTCAGAAAAGAGTTTCCGAACAAGTTGATCTTGGTCGATTTGAAGACCATGGATGCGGGCGCATATGAAGCCGCCCCGTTCTATGCCGATGGTGCGGACATCGTCACCGTTCTGGGCGTTTCCGGCTCGGCCACTATCGCAGGCGTCATCAAGGCCGCCAATGACCACGGCAAGCAAGTTCAGGTTGACTTGATCAACGTTCCTGACAAGCTCGCCGTCGCAGCGGAAGCCGCCAAGCTCGGCGCGCAAATCATCGGTGTCCACACCGGCCTGGATGCCCAGGCTGCTGGCCAGACCCCGTTCGAAGACTTGCAAGCGATTGCCGGTCTGAACCTGGGCCTGCGCATCTCTGTCGCAGGTGGCATCAAAGCCTCCACTGCGAAGCAGGTTGTCGAAGCGGGTGCGGGCATCATTGTCGTGGGTGCTGCCATCTACGGTGCAGCTTCCCCGGCTGATGCCGCCAAAGAAATCTTCGACGTGGTTGAGGCCGCTTCCGCCTAAACCAAAGGATAGCCCGCGCCATGACTGTGGCGCGGGCCATTCCTGTAGGCAATCAGGTCCACGTCATCTGCATCATTTCCCTTATGCCGCCGATCAACTCACATGCCTGGCGGCACTTTATCCCAACGATATCCTTTGACGGCTAAATCATAGCCAGTCTGAAACAATTTTCGCATGTATTCGCTATCGAAATCTTCCTTGTGCGGCGCGTAAAAGGTCTTCGGGATGTAGGCAAGATTGTAGTCGATGCCGTCGCGCTGGGCAGTGGTATATATTTTGTACAGGTCGCCAACGCCCTGGGTCTGGATCAGTGAAGAGATGGCCCGTCCGGCAATGCTGAACGTCTGTCGCTCCACCTCCGCCCAATCCGGATCGAGGCGGGCGTTGCGGATCACATACAGATGCCGCTCGCGGACAATCCCCTGCTGCTTGGCCGTCTCCCCTAATTTCAGGCTGGGCGGATAGACAAACACTTGGGCCATGGCCCCGCCGTCCACATGCATTTCCTGATAGCGTTTGCCATCGGCTTCCACGTCGATCATGGCCGGTGGGAAGGCACCCGGAATCGCCGCCGAGGCGAGCATGATCTTGTGGAACAGCTTCAGTGCTTCCGGTTGGCCGCTGGCGGCAATCTTGGTCATGTTCCAGATCACTGCCTGACGGGCATCCAGATTGGTCGTCGCCATTAACAGCAAACGGCCTTTCGCGTATTCCGCCGCGATTTCCTTCAACATATCGGCGGTGACGTATTTCTCCGCCAGCCGACCGAGCGGGGCATTGTCGGCCAGGGCATCGTTGAACACTGCGGAGAGCACCCCCCTCGCTTCCAAGATGTCTTTGGGCGAGGTCTGGGTGTAGACCGCCCGCAGCGCATCGTCATGCTTGGACCCTAGGAAGGCGAATGGTGCGAGTAGGGCACCGGTGCTTATCCCTGTGACCAGTTTGAATTCGGGCCGGGTGCCGGACGCGGTCCAACCGCACAATAGGCCCGCACCAAACGCACCGTCGTCGCCTCCCCCTGACAAAGCCAGGAAATTGGCCGGGGGCAGGCCGTTACCGTTGATCTGTCCCTGTGCCGCAAGATAGGCCTGTTCCTTTTTCATGCTGTCCATGGCATCTTGAATCATTTCTGGCATTTCGGTGCGCACCACATAGCGCACCCCCGGTAGGCCCACGACCTCGGCCTTTTGCGACAAAGCCTGCGGCACGGCATGTTGACGGGTGGGGAGTGAGCAGGCGGATAGGCCAATGGCGGCAGCGAGCAAAAACCAATGCAAAGACTGGCGCAGATTGAAGCGATTATTCATGGTTTCCAAATACCCTCAAAGTGTAGGGAGTCGGGTCGGTGACCACCTCGCCAAGGTTTGCGGTTGGCAATCTGCACGAATTGCGCAACCCAACGGTCCATGATGCCCTTGGCGGGGCCATACCACGTCAGCCGAGTCAGATCGAGCGGGCCGGCATCCGCCATGTCGCGGTCGGCGAAAGTGGCAACTACTTCGCCAGTATCCATGTCGCGCAAACGACCCTCAAACGCGGCCCGACGCTGGTTGTGTGTGTTCACTGGCGCTACGACCAGTTCACGGTAAGCGCTCTTCTCAAAGCCAGGCTTGATCCAGACCTTCTGGAACGGCAGGTCCGCCCGCTTGGCTTGCAAGGCAGGGTGTTCGATGAAGCCGGCATTGGGTGCCGGTTCGACGCCCATGGCCTTGGCATCGTTGCTGGTTGAGCGGATGGTCGAGCAGCCGACGGCGGCCAAGGTTAGAGCAACTAAGAGGAAACCTCGGAGTGTATTATTTATAAGCATGAGGCCATTATTTTTAAGTTCAAGGGTTAATAGGCTAACACGGGCTTGCCCATAATAGCCTCAAAACGGTGCGCACTAAAGTGAGCTATAGGATTTAATATGGTTTCGAGTATACCATGGAAGCCCGTTAGCACTTATGCAGCAATTCTCATTTTGGCATGACTGGCTCATTTTGGGTGGACTAGGCGGTCAAACCGAGTCGGTCTCGACGTTATATCCTTGACACTGGCACTGTCTCCAAGACCGACTCGGTTTTCTCCACCCTTCAGCTTACGCCAAAATGAGAATTGCTGGCACTTATGCCGGTTGGAGACAGAGGCATCAAAAATTGGTATTCTTTGAAACTGGCTTAACACAGAGAGATTTCCTAATGAGACAGCTTGCGATGCCTTACATCTTCGGCTTCATGCTGGCGGTGTTTTTTACCAATGTGGCATCCGCCACCGAAAGCACTGTCCTTGACCGCAGCGTGCTGCCGATTCCTGAGCCTAACTATCCTCATAGTAAAGTGCTTGATGCCCGTGATGCCACACCGCCGCCGCGCTTCGAGGTTAAGGCACCGGAAGGCGCACCGAATGTACTGATCGTACTGATTGACGATATGGGCTTTGGCATGTCTAGCGCGTTTGGGGAATACGCTGACACCGAGATTGGCCGTCTGGTCCAGGCCATCGGCGACATGGGCCAATTGGACAACACCTTGGTCTTTTACATCGTCGGCGACAACGGTACCAGCGCCGAGGGTGGCATGAGCGGCATGTTCAATGAGTACACCTACTTCAATGGTGTGCAGGAAACCGTGCAAGACGTGCTCAAGCACTACGACGCGCTGGGCGGGCCAATGACCTATGCCCACATGGCCGCCGGTTGGGCGGTGGCGGGCGACACGCCATTCACTTGGACCAAGCAGGTGGCTTCAAATTTTGGCGGAACCCGCAATGGCATGGTCGTGCATTGGCCCAAGGGCATCCAAGCCAAGGGCGAAGTGCGGTCACAATTCCACCATGTCATCGACATCGCCCCTACCGTGTTGGAAGCAGCCAACATACCGGAGCCTAAGTCTGTGAATGGCACTGTCCAAGAACCCATTGAAGGCGTGAGTATGGCGTATAGCTTCGCCGACGCCAAAGCAGACAGCCACCATAAGACACAGTATTTTGAAATTTATGGCAACCGTGCCGTTTACCATGACGGCTGGTTCGCCGGCACCATCCACAAGGCACCGTGGGAAGCCAAGCCTCGCGCCAAGTTGCTGGACGATAAATGGGAACTGTACGACACGCGCAAGGATTTTAGCTTGGCCCAAGATCTGTCCGCCCAGAATCCTCAAAAGTTGAAGGAGATGCAGGACCTGTTCATCCAAGAGGCCATCAAGAATCGCGTCCTGCCTATCGACGACCGCGTCTTTGAACGGGTCATCGCCAAGTTGGCCGGCCGCCCCGACTTGATGGACGGGCGCACCTCGCTGACTGTTTATCCCGGCATGAAAGGCATGTCGGAGAATGTCTTCATCAACATCAAGAACTCTTCCCACACCATCACCGCCGAGCTTGACATCCCGAAAAATGGTGCCAAAGGGGTGATT
Organism: Candidatus Methylumidiphilus alinenensis; assembly: GCA_003242955.1. Classification (GTDB taxonomy): domain Bacteria; phylum Pseudomonadota; class Gammaproteobacteria; order Methylococcales; family Methylococcaceae; genus Methylumidiphilus; species Methylumidiphilus alinenensis. The sequence goes on along the minus strand of QJPH01000533.1, from coordinate 10,490 downwards.
CTCGCGCAAGGAGGGCGATTCGGCGGCTGGAGCTTGTACCTCGACAAGGGCGGCAAACCGGCCTATGCCTACAATTTCTTAGGACTGAAGCGCTTCAACATCGCCGCCGCCAAGCCACTGCCGCCGGGTAAATCGACCCTTCGCTTTGAGTTCGCTTATGACGGCGGTGGGCTGGGCAAGGGCGGCACCGGCAAGCTTTTTGTGAACGACCAACCCGTTGGACAAGGCCAGATTGACATGACCCAGGCGATGATTTTCTCTGTCGATGATGCGGCGGATGTCGGGGAAGACGACGGTACACCAGTGACCGAAGATTACAAGGCCATGGACAGCCACTTCACCGGCACGATCCAAAAAGTGACAGTGGCTTTGCAGTCGCCCAAGCCCAACACCCAAAGCGCAGATGAAGAGGCCAAGAAGAGTGCCGTGTTCAAAAAAGCAATGGCCGATTGATCTGGAAACCGGCAGCGGTAGGCCAGGATTGAGCGGGGCCGTGGCGGGTCTCCAGCAACGGTTGCGCAACATCAGAAATTAATCAAGCGATCCTTTTTCGTTGAGCACTGCTTGATCCGTTATCTGTTTTGATAGATGCACTGCTTGGGCATAGACCTCCTGATATTCGGGATGTCGGTCCACCAGCGGTTTGATTTCTTCGGCACGCTTAAACAACACTTCAAGGAATTCGATATCCCAGTGGTCCAAGCACTCGCCCCGGTCAAGCCTTGCCTTTATTTCAAAAGCCTTTGGAAGCGTGTCCTTGGTCAATCTTTCCAAAAGGGTAATCGCTATACCCAGGTCTTTCGTTTCGTCAGTCATGTCTTACACCCAATAATGTATTGTTAAAAATGGTTATGAGAATCTAGCTTAAGGGATAGTCAAGTCATAAGTAGCGTTTCGCAGCCTTACAGAAATCCGGTGGTTCGGGTATATCAGTCCGGGCAAAACGCCCAAGCACTACCGTCCTCCTTTCCCCCGTGCTGGAATAAAGTTCGGGCAGTTCTATTTCGGGTATCGTCGAGGAATCTGGAAGCTTGATTCCACGGTAATCAAGGCGTAGGCTAATCTTACGGGCAGCGAGCCAATCAGTTGCGTGGGTCAAGGTATCGGTGACGAGGGCAAGGCTTTCTTCAAGGCCAAGGCTATCGGTTTGGCTTTGCCCCAGTTCCGCTTCTATCGTTTCAATCTCCGCTTCCAAGGCGGCCAAATCCGGGCCAGGCCCTTCGCTATCGTTCAGCATCGCAAGCCCCCATTGCCCCGATTGCATGACATCCAGCTTTTGCCTCAATAGATGGCGTTGACGGCCCAAATCACGCCTTTTGCCCCGCTCGCCCGTGAGGCGTTCAAGAGCCTTTTCGATCAGAAAATCAAAGGCGCGTTTCATGAGTTCACGGCGGGTGTCAACTTCGTTGCCAGAGGGCCCAATAAAACGGTGGCCGGAAAAGTTCACGGCAACTTGCATCACATCCCTTCGCAGGCTGTCACCGTCAAGTTCCATCCCGAACACATTGCGCTCCTCCCTAAGCATGGTCAAAAGGCCAAAAATCTCTTCAGGCGGGGAGGTGGCCAAGTCTGCCAGGAAATCGCGAACGTTGTTGAATTTGCCCAAGACTTCCCGTAGATGCTCGGTTGAAACAAAGAAGACACGTGATCCGTTATTCCCGCCAAACGCCAAGGGGCTTATTTCGATTGGCGGGGGCAAGGCATTGACTAGGGCAATGACATGGTTGACGGCAAGTTTCACAGGCTCTCGAAGCCGTGTCCGGTAATCCCCCAGTGCGTAGATACGACGATCCGTACCGGCCACTGCCCGTTCGATGGCCTTTTCGAGCAAGGCTTCATCCAGCAATCCCGACTGATCCACTTGGTTTGTGAAAAGCGAACTTAGAAAACGCAGCATGGTTTTTTTGATCTATTTTCTGTTGATTCGTCCGTTGGTTTGGAACATCATAACGCCAGTCCCAAGGTTCCGCCACTACCCCTTAAGGAAGACGGCCTTGGTCGCGGTTAAAAACCGCTCCCACCGTTCTTTGATGGCAATCTATGCGTTTGTTATCGTGAAATTCACAAGTTATACTAAACAGGACAATGTGCTCGATCAGTGCGTGACTATGATCCTGAAAGCAACGACTGTACTAACCTATATACTCTAAGATGAACACGACAAAAACTCAATCACCAGTCATGGCACTGGAGAATAAGATACCGGGCAAACCGCTGGATTTATTTATTCGAGCCGGATTGCTCGGCTTTCTGGTGGTTTATTGTTATGGAATATTCAAACCTTTTATTGGCTTGCTGTTGTGGTCGGTGATATTGGCCGTGGCTTTATATCCTCTACACGCCATGATTGCCAGGAAAATGGGTGGCAGGCAAGGCTATGCTGCAACGGTTTTAGTGTTGGCCATACTGTTGAGCGTGTTGGTTCCAACCACGCTATTGGCCATATCCTTCGCGGATTCAACCATTGAGTTTGTGAAACAAGTCCACAATGGAACTCTACAAGTGCCTGCTCCTCGTGATTCTGTCGCCACATGGCCTTTGGTGGGGGTGAAATTGCATGCTTTATGGGAGGAGGCGCATGAAGACATTGGCATTGTGGTCGAAAAATTTGAACCTAAGATTGGCATCGTCACCAAACAAGTATTGGGTTATGCGGCCAGTGCCGGCACTGCCATTTTGAAGTTTTTGATTTCCTTGGTAGTGGCTGGAATATGGATGGCCTATGCCTCGTCGGGCCATGCGGCGGCACAAGCCATTGCCAAGCGGATGGCTGGACCCGAAAAAGGGGATGACTTGGTCAAGCTTTCAACGGCTACCATTCGTGCCGTGGCACAAGGTGTCATCGGCATTGCGTGTATTCAAGCCCTGTTATTGGGGGCTGGGTTTATCCTAGTTGACATTCCCGCCGCAGGCGTTTTGGCATTAGTGGTTTTGTTGATAGGCATCATGCAAATCCCTGCCATGCTAATATCGCTGCCGACCATTATCTATGTTTTCTCAACCAATGACTCCACCACCGTGGCGGTGATGTTCGCCGTCTATTCCATTGTCGCCGGTTCGGTTGATAATGTCCTCAAGCCGTTGATACTGGGCAGGGGCGTGGATGCCCCAATGCCGGTGATTCTATTGGGTGCGCTAGGCGGCATGGCAACCGGGGGCATTATTGGCTTGTTCCTGGGTTCGGTGATGTTGGCCTTGGGCTACCAATTGTTTATGGCTTGGGTGTACAGCGACAATGGGAAAGAGAAAGCTTAAGGGTACATCGGTAGAACCCTCGTAGGAAACCGGTAATGTGTCAGGGCACCTTAGGTGATTTCTAAATAAGCGTTCACTCCCCCCTGCCTTTTGCTGGGAGCGAGGCCATCTTGGCCGCCCTCAGCGGGCGAGACGCCCACGCTCCCAGGGGGGGTGAACACTTACATTTCTAATAACGAATCCACCAAAATTGAGTTGTCATGCTGTTGGGGACACCCTTCACTTCAATGTCCGTTTACCCAGCCAGTTTCTTCACCTGAGCCATGATGCCCACCGGATCGATGCCTTGGTAGGGGAACTGTTCCCACAAGCCACCGCAGCCTTCCTTATGCGTGCCAAGGTAGGCAAATTTCGGCGTCAGCCCACGTTCCAGCAGCCATGAACCGAAGCGGCTGCCTAGACCGGTGCGCCGGTTGAAGGCTTCAACCACCAGCACGAACGGGGCATTGCCCACTTTAGCCATCATGGCTTCATCGACAACATTCAAAGTCGGCTTGGCAATCAAGCCGACGTCGATGCCTTCCTGCTTCAGTCGCTCCACCGCATCCAGTGCGCGGTAGAGGGACTCGCCATAGCTAACAATATAACCCGCTGTGCCTTCACGGATCACTTCGTCCTTGCCCGGTACGAAGGTGTAGCCCTTGCCGTAGAAGTCGTTCCCCTGGTCGTCGAGGATGTTAGGCGTCTTCGACCGGGTCGAGAAGATGAAGCGCAGCCCCGGATCGTGGAACACCGCATCGACGCAGGCGGTCATCTGCGCCGCGTCAGCCGGGAAATACAGCCGCGTCTCGTAGCCGTCTTCCAGCCCGTTGTCGGCAAAAAAATTGTTGATGCCGAAATGGCAGGTGTTGTCCGCCATGTCGTCAATGCCGGAATGGGAGAAGTGGCATAGCACATTGCAGAAATTCAGGCGCGCCATGGTGATTTCGGAGATGATCATCTCTAGGAAAGCGCTGAACGTGCCAAAAATACCCTGCTTGCCCTTCTCCATGCCGAACCCGGCGGCCGCCGCGAAGTTGGCCCTCTCCATGATGCCGGAACTGACGAAGATGTCCGGGTAGGCATCGTGAATCTTTTTCAGGCCGCAGGAGCCTTCCAAGTCGCTGTCAATGCAGATGACCTTCTCTTTGCGTTCCTCCTCGCCCATCCGACCTAGGACTGACACGACAGCGTCGCCAAACACGTTGCGGTTGGCGTCTAGGTTCTTGCCGGAACCGAGGAAAACATAGTTATCCTTGGGCTTTTCAATATTTTTCAGGAAATGGACGGCATCATTGTGGCCGCGCTTTTCAAGATAGGCGATGGCTTTGTCCACCGAAATCACGTCATGGCCGTGCGTGGAGCCTTCAAGACCCTCAATGCCGACGCACATCTTGCGTTTGTTGACGACCGCAAACGGTCCCGGCGTGACTGCCGCTTCGCAGAGCCGCCCGAAAAGTCCATCTATGTCTTCACCGTCGCCTTCGATGAGCGTCAAGCCATGCCCTGCGAGTGTCTTGCCCACATCAAAGCCGGTCAGGTAGTGCGAGGGATGGCCTGCGATAGTCACGTCGTTGTCATCAATCACCAACTTGACGTTGAGCCTTCGGGCGACTGCGATGCGGGCTGCCTCGGCATCGTTGCCTTCCTGTTGCGACCCGTCGGAACCGAGGCAGAACACGGTCTTGTCCGGATTAGCCATCGCCACGCCATTGACGTGGGGCCACATGTGCCCTAATCGGCCAGAACTGAACTTGATGCCAGGGGTCAGTCCGAGTTCGGGATGTCCCGGCAATGTCGAATGGGCCGCACGATATTGCAGCAGTTGTTCGAACGGCAGATCACCGTAGATGGCCGCCATTAGATACTGAGTGGCGACCCGGTGGCCCGCCTCGTCGAAGAACACCGGCACGAACTTGTCCGGCGCACCGCGAAAGAAAGCATCCAGGATCATCACTTCTGGCACGGTGTCGTAAGGCCCGCCAGTATGTCCGCCGACGCCCCGCGCCGCGCCGGTGGCGGTGAAGAACACGATAACGTCGCGGCAGAACTGGATGTTGGCTTCCAGCGTGGCGCGTTGTTCTTTCGTCAGCTTCGGATGGGCAGGATCCAAGGCGAGCGGTTTGAAAGCGTTGGGATCAATCGGAAAACGGGTCTGAATGGTCATGCCTTTGCCTCTTGTCATTGTTTGGGTTGAGAGTTCTGAGTGTTCTGCCGAGCGATAAGTGACGGAAACTATCCTTGAGTGCCATCTGCTGTTCGATCAGGGGCTTTGCTGATGGCTTTTCGCCTAGCGCGTCGGCTTGATGTCGAAAAACAAGAGCAGAGTACTGCCTGCGTTCATTAAAAGCAACGAAACATCTTTTCATACGTGCGCAACCGCACTGACGGCGGCTGGATTTTCAGATAACCTCAATATGCCCTGTGATGTGAACTCACCGAAATGCCCGTAATGGGCATTCCTCCATGCTCCATTTTAAGGGAAAACGATGTCATTTCCGACTCAAATAAAGTTAAAACGGGCTATAGGGTGCTTGCCATGGCGATAGAAGAAGTGAGATACCATGTTCTGGAGCAAGATGGGAGGTTTGAGATACGCGATTACACAGCCCACGTCATCGCCGAAACCCTCGTGCAGGGCAGATTCGAACAGGTTGGAAACGAGGCATTCCCAAAACTCTTTCGCTATATTTCCGGCGATAATCGTTCGCGGGCCAAATTGGCGATGACAGCCCCTGTCGTGCAGCAGCAGGCCCAGGGAAACTGGGCTGTCAGTTTCATAATGCCGGCCACACAGAGCCTGGAAACCCTGCCCGACCCTGAAGATAATAAAGTCGTATTGCGAAAGGTTCCCGCACGGCGGATGGCTGCGGTGCGTTACCCCGGTTTCTGGGATAAAAAAGGCTACCTTCGATACAAGAACGAACTGGAAGCATGGATTCAAGCGAAGGGGCTGGCCACTGTGGGCGACCCCATCTGGGCGCGCTACAACTCACCTTTCACGCCCTGGTTTTTGCGCCGGAACGAAATTCTGGTTCCTGTGGAGGGATAAGGCCAGGGTGCGATAAAAGTGATGCAGGAGTGCAAGGCTTGCCTTGCTATGGGGTGTGCAAGCAAGGCAAGCCTTGCACTCCTGGCGTCATTTCAAGTATTGCCAAGTTCGTGTGCATCACTTTTAATCGCACCCGATAGGCCATGAAAGCCTGCACACTGTAGCCGGAAATGCTCCGAAATGTACGCTAACGAACAGACTGGCCTGTGGGTAATGGGAATAATAGTTGTGCAAGCTAAACTGCGCATCTATTCAACCCACCCTTTGGAGAAACTTCATGACAGGAAAAAACAGATCAGCCGTTGGCGTCTTTGGTAGCCATGAAGATGCCGAAAGCGCGGTCAAGGAACTGATAATGTCCGGCTACGATATGAAACCACGCTCAATGCCGAAAACTTAAGGAGAACATTGTGAATAAACAAGTTGGTATTTGGATCGACCACCGGGCCGCATTCATCGTGTTGATTGGTGAAGGCGGGGAAAGCACGGAACTGATAGAGTCAGGCGTGGAAAAGCATGTGCGCTTTTCCGGACATGCCAGATCGGAAGAAGGCACGGCGGACGACCAAGTGGACAGGCAATTCACCGCCCATCTTGACGGTTATTACGATGAGGTGATTTCGCGTGTCCGCGACGCGAAATCCCTGCTGATCTTCGGCCCCGGCGAGGCGAAGGGTGAATTTGAGAAACGCCTCATCCACCAAGGGCTAGGTGGGCACATCGTCGGTATTGAAACAACTGACAAGATGACCAATCCCCAGATAGTGGCGAAAGTCCGGCAGTTCTATCAATAAGCCGGATGAAAGCACCATGGGCTTGGCTATTCATACTAAGCAACTTGGGCGGCTGTATGCTGGGGCCGGATTATCGGGAAAACCCGCCCACCGTCCCCGCTCACTGGCAAGCCGGGCAGGATGCCAGCGCCGAACTTAAAGCCGTCGATCCGCAAACGCTGAAAGACTGGTGGAAAAGCTTCGGCGACACCGGCTTGGATCGCTTGATGGGGCAAGCCATGGCTGGTAATCTGGATCTTAAGATTGCCCTGACCCGCATCGCCCAAGCCCGCGCCGAACGCAGTGGCACCCGCGCTGAACTGTTTCCGAAAGTGAATTTAGGCATAGGTGCCACCCGCTACGAAAACCCTCTGCCGGGGCTTGTGCCTGGAACCCGCTTCAACTTTTTTCAACTAGGTTTTGACACCGTGTGGGAAATTGATCTGTTTGGCCGCCAGCGACGCCGTTTGGAAGCGGCCTCCGCCGATTTGGATGCGGCGGACGAGCAATACCGGCTTGCTTTAGTAACACTGACCGCCGACTTGGCAAGGGGTTACATCGAATACCGCAATTTGCAAAACCAACAGATCATCACACGCTCCAATCTGGCTGCACAACAACATACCTTGGCTCTGACCGAAACGCTATTCCGTGAAGGCGTTGGTACCCGCTACGAAGTCGTGCGGGCTAGGGCTTTGACCGAAACGACGACGGCTCAGCTTCCCACCTTGGAGGCAAGGCAAGTTGGCGCACTGCGGCAGATAGAAGTGCTGGTGGGCCGCCAACCCGGCACTTTGGATGCCGAACTGAGTGGTCTGGGGGCTGTCCCCTTGGCACCGGGCAAAGAAATCCTGGCGACACCCGCCGCGACGATCCGCCACCGCCCCGATCTGCGCATCGCCGAACGCCGGCTGGCCGCAGCCACTGCGCTACAAGGTTCGGCGATTGCTGAACTATTTCCCAAAATTTCATTGTCGGCCTTGTTGGGCTTCCGCAACACTGACCTTGATGCCTTGTTCAAATCGGCAGCTTTCTCCTACAGCGCCGGAGCCAATCTATTGCAGCCCATACTCAATTTTGGCCGCATCCGGGCCGGTATCGACTTGGCCGAAGCCAAGCAGCAAGAGGCTTATCTGGCCTATCAAAAAGCCGTGCTGGAAGCCCTGCAAGAAACCGAAACGGCAATGACGCATTATTTGAACGAGGAAATCCGGCGGCAGACCTTGACCCGCGCGGTGGCGGATTTGCGCGAAGCCGTCCGCTTGTCGCAACTACGCTTTCACGAAGGGGCCGTCTCGTTTTTGGATGTGCTGGACGCACAACGGGCGCAATATGCGGGTGAAATCGAACTGGCCCGCTCCGAAGCCGAGGCGTCCACTGATCTGATTGCCGTTTACAAGGCGCTTGGCGGCGGCGCGAACGCCCAATCGCAACTGTCACAGAGGGAATGATGAGCGAAACGACAAAACCAGCCACACCGGCAAAACCCACTGAACCGGTCAAACCGGTAGCGTCAGAAAAGCCGGTAAAACCAGCCGTATCGAAAAGATTAAAGTGGATGCTTGCATTACTCGGTATCGCCTTGCTGGCGGTGGGTACAGGTGTTTGGTGGATGATGCGCCCAGCCCCGCTACCGCCAAGCATCGTTTTCGGCAATGGTCGCATCGAAGCCACCGAAATCGACATCGCCACCAAGACCGCAGGCCGTATCGTCGAGATTCTGGCCCGCGAAGGCGATTTCGTGCAGGCCGGTGAAGTGCTGGCGCGGATGGACACACAAGTGCTGCTGGCGCGTAGGGCCGAAGCATTGGCCCAAGTGCGCCAAGCCGAGAACGCCTATTTGACGGCCAAGTCCGTCGTTGTACAGCGCGAGAGCGAACACCATGCCACGCAAGCACTCGTTGCCCAACGCCAAGCCGAACTCGACGCCGCCGATAAGCGCCTGAAGCGCTCGCAACGGCTGGTCGGCGAAGGCGCCACGCCGCAACAGGAAGTGGACGACAACGGCGCACGGGTACTGGGCATGACCGCCGCCGTCGTTGCCGCTGAGGCCCAAGTCGCGGCGGCGCAGGCCGGCATCACCGCTGCCAAGTCCAAGGGCGTGGAAGCGCAATCGGCTATCGAAGCGGTCAAAGCAACCGTCGTGCGTTTACAGGCGGATTTGGACGACAGCGACTTGAAAGCACCGCGTGATGGCCGGGTGCAATACCGCATCGCCGAACCCGGCGAAGTGTTGAATGCGGGTGGGCGGGTGTTGAGCCTAGTCGATCTGGCCGATGTCTATATGACCTTCTTCTTGCCCACGGCGGCGGCGGGTAAGGTCGCACTCGGCAGTGAAATTCGCTTGGTGTTGGATGCTGCACCGGATTATGTGATCCCCGCCCAAGCCAGCTTCGTCGCCAGCGTCGCGCAGTTCACGCCGAAAACCGTGGAAACCGAAAGCGAACGCTTGAAGCTGATGTTCCGGGTGCGGGCGCGAATCGACCCGGCGCTGCTGAAACAACATCTGGCGCAAATCAAGACCGGCGTACCCGGTATGGCCTATGTCAAACTCGATGCAGCCACCGCTTGGCCGGCTAAGCTTGAAGTCAAGTTGCCGCAATGAGGGCCAATACAGGATTCAGTGCCACCACGCTTCCAAATGTGAGAAAGCTCATCAAAATGCTAGTAATTTTTACAAGTCCACGATTTATGTGCGAAAATCTAACACAATACTTCAAAAGCTATTGTGACGTGGTATGAGTTGGCGCATAAATTGTAACTTTGACGTTATATGCCATACCTATACCTAACACAAAGCTAGGCACACCACTTCATAACAAGCATATTATGACCCCAAAACTAGCGACACTTGAAATGAAATTTCCACAATGGAAGCTTATCTGTGACAAGTATGATTTAATTTGTGAAGAACTGCCTAAAAAATATCCGTCAAGGGAACTGGCACTTAAGAAAGAAGAATCTATCCATTGGGAGCAAACTGCTTTTGAAAACATATTAGAACTTCTAATACATTTTAATATCTCATTTACAACATCTGCAAGTCAAGTTCAAAAAAATATAAGAACAATAGATGGAAAAAACAAAGAGATTGATTTTTCAATAACAATATATGGTCATGAAATATATTTCGGCGCAACCAGCTTTAGAGATTCTAAAAAGGATTTCAATAAGGATGTTACAGCATTTTTAATATCAGAGAGTTACTTTTAGGTCATATTATTTTGCAAGGCACATACACGCGAGATGGTTTGATTGAGCGTCCTTTATTATTACCCTTTGTTAAGAAAAAATGCTGTACATAAATACAAACCGGGACTCCTTGCGATGTATTGGAATCTAGGCCATCCAGATTAGGAAGATGTTTCAACAAAACCCAGAACGTCGTCGTTCCGGCATGGATCGCCGGAACCTAGGCTCCATGGACGGCG
>QJPH01000321.1 GCA_003242955.1 Candidatus Methylumidiphilus alinenensis | reverse complement strand
TCGCCAGAAATGGCCAGGGGGTTTTTTTTTGCCATGCAGAGATAAATTATTGCATCTATGGCTAATGAGCGGTTGCATTTTGCGATGCAAAGTAGGAATATCACCGTATAAAAAAAATAGATGATTTTTATCTCAAATGAACAACGAAAGCAACATCAACATTCTGCTGGTCGAGGACTCCCCTACCTTGGCCCATCTATACCGGGCTTACCTCGAAAAGGAAAAGTGGCATGTATTCCATGCGGAAACTGGTAAGCAAGCTTTGGAACTCTTGTTCCAGTGTTCACCTCAGGTGATGATTCTTGATCTAAAGCTACCCGATATGGCCGGGGTGGATATTCTTCACCGGGTGATACAGGAAAAACTGTCGTGCGCTGTCGTTGTGGTCACTGGACACGGTACTGTGCATACAGCAGTGGAGGCCATGCGAGAAGGGGCTTTTGACTTTATTGAAAAGCCATGCAACGCAGATCGCTTGCTATATACTGTCAAGAACGCCTTGAAAAATCGTCGGATGGAACAGCCAGTCGGAAATATGGGTGTCCCTAACGATTATTCCGGCTTTGTGGGAACCTCGGAACCCATGATGACTGTTTACCGAATTATAGACCAAGTGGCATCAAGCAGAGCCACTGTTTTTATCACCGGTGAGAGCGGTAGCGGCAAGGAGCTTTGCGCCGAAGCCATACATCGGCATTGTAAAAGTTCCAGAAACGATAAACCTTTTGTCACACTCAATTGCGCGGCCATTCCTAAGGACTTGCTGGAAAGTGAATTATTTGGTCACGTCAAGGGAGCTTTCACAGGGGCCTATATTGATCGTTTAGGTGTTGCAAGTCGTGCTGATGGTGGGACGTTGTTTCTGGATGAAATTTGCGAGATGGACTTGAATATTCAGAGCAAGTTGTTACGGTTTGTGCAAACAGGAACCTTTCAGAAGGTTGGCAGCGGAAAAATTGAATTAGTTGACGTAAGGTTGATATGCGCAACCAATCGCGATCCGCTGAAAGAAGTCGAGTCAGGTCGTTTCAGGGAAGACCTCTATTACCGGCTTCATGTCATTCCCATCGTTTTGCCGCCCTTGCGAGAAAGATCCGAGGACATTATTCCAATTGCCAAAGGATTTCTTGCCACATTCGCTGCTGAGGAAGGGAAGGATTTCATCGGGTTTGAACCCGAAACCGAGGACCGGCTTCGCTGTTACCATTGGCCTGGCAATGTCCGTCAATTGCAAAATGTCATACGAAACATCGTTGTGTTAAATCAGGGTGGGTTCGTTAGGTCGGAAATGCTTCCGCCGCCACTTAACAGTCCGATTCCGGTTGCCTTGACAACAGAAGATAGTAGAGAAAAATGCCAGCACACAAATCAAACTATAATGCCACTTTGGCTGGTGGAAAAAGAGGCCATTGAACAAGCCATTGCCATTTGTGAAGGCAACATTCCCATGGCAGCGGCCTTATTGCAAGTCAGCCCATCGACGATTTACCGGAAGCGCCTCAGTTGGCAGAACGCTGAGTCACAAAATGGACACAGGCATCAATAAATTTTCGAAAGGGGCGCTTAAATAATAAGGGGCATCCGGTTTCCCGGTCGCCCCTTAATGAATGCACTAATAGAACGGAGCTTTGAAGATGTTGGACATATTAAAGTCATGTTAGGCTTACCTGGTAAAAACCCCAAGCAAGCTTTATTCATAAAACCTTCTTTCATAAGACTCCAAGCAAGCGTCTGCCCATCCGGCCGCCAAATCGGAATCTTTGATTGCATTTGACGTAACGGCAGCACACCATGCGCGTAACCAAACTTCCTTATGCTCTTCAAGTTTATCGATCGTCAACTCTTCTGGAGAAACCATGGGGCATACCTCGTATGTATATCGAAAGGTTCAATAAAAACTACGGTGGTTTCCTTTCCAAGTACAGTTTGATTTATGTAGGCTAACTTTCACTGAATCAACTAACACAACCATTCTGTACTCCTTAGTGTCTTATTAAGCATTAGTCATGCCATAATATAAATCCCCTTAAATCAATTAAATAGATGTAAATGGACATGAAGGCTTTGTACTGTTATGAAACATGTCGCCATGTCTTGGTGCGGAACTGTCATTAAACAGCACAATTTTGAGTGCAAGGGTAGTAAAAATGAAAATTTTGATGGCGATTGATTTTTCGGAAAAATCAAAACAACAGGTTGATGAAACCTTGAGGTTGCTCGGAAATGCAATTGGTTCGGTTTGGCTGCTTCATGTTGCCGAACCCGATCCAGATTTTGTGGGCTATGCGATTGATCCTCCGGTTATGCGCGACCAAGTTGCCAAACGATTCCACCTTGAACACATTAAGCTTCAAGAAATGGCGGCGGCACTACGCGAACAGGGGGTTGATGCCACAGCCTTGTTGATTCAAGGCGAAACGGGAAAAACCATCATTGAACAGTCAGAGAAGTTGAAGGCTGATATGATTGTGGTCGGTTATAGTCAACATGGCGCCCTTTACCATTTTTTATTGGGGGACACGATAAAAGGGGTTTTGCATGAATCGGCTAGGCCAGTCTTGGTGATGCCTGTAACATCTTAGCGCGGTCTGGTGACCGCACTAAGATGTTAGATAAAAGAGGGTAGGGTGGGCAACGTCTTTTTGTTACCTTGCTTTCTATTGCGTTGCTCTTAGCATTGCGTCGTTGCGTGATACAAAAAAATCTTCGCCCATTGAATGAACATGCCGCATTGCGAGAAAGGCAAAAGAAGGTCTCACGCAACGGCGCAACGTAAAAGCGCAAGTGTGGGTGATATGGCAATGGGAGGTTGACAGTGACGGGCCTGACTGATTTTTTCCGCTCGCCGTCGCTCCCTTTGACGACAAGGGCGCAATAGCACACCGACGGAATGCACATTAAAGAAGTTCGACGCGCATTTAATTTCGATGAGTTAGCATGGGAAGCTATAGCAAAATAAACCAAGAGAAGGGTGCATCACTCTTATGTAATCGCACCCCCTCGTTTGCCAAAACTGGCTATGTAATTTCAGTTCAATCCAACTTTGAATAATAATCCGCTAACTGCTTAATTTCCTGATCGCTGAGTTTGGACGCAATCAGTCTCATGCGGCTGTAAATATCATTGCCGCGAACACCGCTCTTGTAGGCAAGCAGGGTTTTCTCCAGATAGTCAGCTTTTTGCCCGGCCAGTCGTGGGGTATCGACTTTTTCCCCCTGGCCCGAATAACCATGGCAACTCGAACAAGAAGGCTCCATGCGTTTGCCGTCGCCTTTGAAGACGATGCCAGTCGTGTCATTTCCGCCGCCTTTGCCCTGTATTGGGGCTTGCTGACCATACCAAGCTGAAACATCGGTCATATCTTGGTCGCTAAGTGTCGATGCCAGACCGTTCATCGCGGTCGTCGGGTCTTTGCGGTTGCCGTTCTTATAGTCCACAAGCTGTTTGTAAATGTAAGTGGGCAATTGACCATCCAATTGGGGGTTGGCGTTGGTTTCATTATGGCAACCCGCGCAGGTTCCGGACAGTTCCTTGCCATGTTCTGCATTGCCTTTTTTTAGACGGTTTAGCGTGTCGGGAGTCCATGCCACAAGACTTGAAGGTTCGGCCATTACGGCTTCGTTGAATAAACAACAGATTGCTGCTAGTAGGATTCCTTTCATTATCAATACCCCCAGGCAGTTGGATTGTAGGTTTTCAGGACAAAGAATTGTAGGATGGGCCAGCCGTAGCTCAGCATCATCAATCCTAGGATCAAAAGATTCCAAGGAACAAAATTATTCAGCCACAACGACACGACAGCCTCGCCTTGAATGTTCGGTTCATCGGTTTGCGGTTCCAAAGTTCCCTCAGTTTGGGTCTTGAATAGGATGTAAACAAACAGACAGGCAGAACCCAGCAGCACAAAGCCGCCGATTATCATCAGCAGTTCGTAAGGTTGCCAAGCCAAGGTCAAAAGGCTGTTGTACTGGACGGCGGAAATGCGGCGAGGTTGGCCGAGCAAGCCTAGGACGTGCCACGGCGTAGTCATAATGACCATGCCAATGAACCAAGTCCACAATTGGGTCAACGCCAAGTCATTGGAAAAAAGTTTTTTTCCACTCAATTTTGGCCAAAGATGGTAAGCAAGGGCGAGGTACATAGTCACCACCGTGCCAGCGAAAATCAGATGGAAATGTCCGGGAACCCATGCGGTGTTATGGACCATGGCATTCATCGCGTAGCTGGCGTTGACAATGCCTCCGAATCCGCCTAAAACCAACATCAACAGAGACAGGATTGCTGCTAGAACCATCGTGTTTTGCCATGGCAATGCGCCAATCCATCCGAACAAGCCCTTGCCGCCACGCTTGCGTCCGGCCATTTCCAGCGAGGCTATTACGGTGAAGCCAGTCAACAGGGTTGGAAGGGCGACAGCGAAAGTACCGACCATGTGCCAGAACTTCGCAATGGTACCTTGTTCAGGGTCCATGTACAGGTGATGAAAACCAATAGGCAGGCCGAAAACCAGTATCAACAGGAAGGCCACTCGTGCCAGTTTCTCGCTGAACAATTTGCCTCCCGCCGCGATGGGTACATAGGAGTAGAGTGCGATGTACGCTGGGATCAGCCAGAAATAGACGATGGGATGTAGGGTCCAAGCAAACAAGGTACGCGCCAAGCCCACATCGATAGTATCCCTAAGCCCCAGCGACCAGGGTAGCAGTTGGAATACAGCTTCCAATGCCACGCCCACACTAGTCCATGCCCATAAATAGGCATTGGCAGTGGTAGCAAACATTGGCAGTGGAACAGTTTCACCAGGGTGGTTTTTCTTCCACTTGCCGAACATGACGATCATGATCACCGTCCAAAACCATGAGCCTACCACTAGCAAGGTGGCACCAATATAAAAGAAAGCGTTGGCTTGTATGGGAGGATAAAAGGTATATAGCACCGATGCCTTGCCCAGCAGTAGCGGAATAGCTGCCAGCACCACGCCAGTTAGGCAGATAGCATAGCCCGACCATGCCAACAGCGGATTCCAAATCGGCATTTTCAGGCTGGTAGTCGCTGTATAGTAGCCGAAGCCCATGATAAAGAAAGTTGTCAGCACAAAGGCCATCAACACCCCGTGGGTGCTAACCGAGGCGAAATAAACAGCGGGAGATTGAATAAATGAAAAGAGACCGCTACGTTCCAGCACTTGGTAGATGCCGAAGACGCAAGCCAAGGCAAACGAGCCAAAAGCTATCCAAAAGTTGAAAAGCGCGAGGCGCTTTGTGTTAGTGTCGATCATGGCTGTTTGCCTCCGGTTTTGAGTGCGGCCCATTCATCCTGGGAGAGGACAGTGACCTTGCTCCACATATGGTCATGACCCATGCCGCAATATTCGTTGCACAATAGTGGGTATTCTCCGGGTTTGGGAAATACAGTGGTCACTTCGGACACATGGCCGGGAACAATCATCGTGCTCATGTTGGTCATTGGGATGTGCGCACCGTGCAACACATCTAAAGTGGCCATGCGGAACTGAATTTTTTGGTCAGCCGGGACAACGATCTCGCGGGGATAAAACCCATACCGGGCAGCAACTAGCTGGACTTGGATGGTCCCGTCAGGTAGCGCCATCGGCTGGACGCCCAGTTTATCCTCAGCGAATTCACTACTCAAGTGTAAGCTGGCGGAGTCAATGGTTTCCCAATGGCTGGGCGGGTTGACATTCAGCACTAAGGCACCGATACCCATGACAATAACAAAAAAGCCCACCATGATGGTCGCCACGTAAAGCCATTTCTTTTCCAGATTTTCAATCTCTATGTCCTGTTCGAACAGGTTGAGGCAGGATCGTATTTTGCTTATCCAGGAACTTGGATTCATGCATTTCCTCGCTTGGTGGTTCGAATGGTTGCGATTAAGACTGATGTGTGAGAGAAAAGCTTGTCTTGCGAGGGTCTGTGCAGACAAGGCAAGCCTTGTACTCCCGGCGGAATTTCAAATACAGCCCACAAGGTTTAACTCACTGTCCCTCTGGGCAAAAAGATACCGAAATAAAGGAAGGCCCACGCTACTGTCATCCCCGCCGCAGTCAGGATCAGCAGAACCCAGGTTCCCACAGGCGCAGGTTCTTGCCCTTCGGGCGAATGGTTTTCAATGGACATAAAGACCCCTCTTATAAATAATAGTTATTAAAATATAAATCTAACCTAATTAAGGGCATTAGTCGAGTCATTTGACACAATGCTGTGTCAAATCAACAGAAAAAATGCCTCCCTAAATGGTAAGATTGGGCCTTTATTTTAATACAGGGTCTTAACATGACGATACAACCAGAAGCCCGTGCCCGCCTACTCGGCGGTTTCCTGTTGCTGGCCCTTGGTGCGTGGATATTACACACCTTCTTAGGATTTCTGTTTTGGGGCTTGGTTCTGGCATTGACCACGTGGCCGGTTTATCGACGCTTGAAGAACTGGCTGGATGCCCGCAACCGTCATGCCTGGGTTGCGGTGGTACTGACCTTGATGATTGGGGCAATCATTTTAGTCCCCTTAATATACGGGCTGACCAAAATCATTGACGAAGCCCAATCACTTGCAAAAATTTTGGTGGGTGCCCAAAACGCAGGCTTGCCGGCCCCTGATTGGCTGCAAGCGACCCCATTAGTCGGGGCATGGCTGGCGGAACTATGGAATTCCAGTTTAGGTTCGCCAGATGCCGTGAATGAAACTTTGCATTTGCTGCAAACCGAGACAGCGTTGGCCCATACGAAGGATTTGGCCAGTCAGATTTTACGCCGTGCCTTTGGGCTTTTTGTTACTTTACTGTCACTGTTCTTTCTTTATCGTGATGGAGAAATTCTTGGCCATCAGGTACTCGGGGGCTTTCGAAAACTCTTTGGAGACATCGGGGTACGCTACGCCGAGCATGCGGTTGCGGCTGTCCGTGCCACAGTCAGTGGCTTGGTGCTATTGGGTTTGGGGGAGGGTTTGTTGCTGGGTGTGGGCTATGCAGTGACCGGTTTGAGCCACCCTGCCATGCTGGCCGCCGTCACTGGCGTTTTTGCGATGATTCCCTTCGCCGCCAAACTGGTCCTTGCGGTGTGTTCCTTGGTGTTGGTGGCATCAGGGCAGGTGGCAGCCGGCGCGGGTCT
The DNA here is from genome assembly GCA_003242955.1 of Candidatus Methylumidiphilus alinenensis. GTDB lineage: Bacteria > Pseudomonadota > Gammaproteobacteria > Methylococcales > Methylococcaceae > Methylumidiphilus > Methylumidiphilus alinenensis. Next base: position 89,034 of record QJPH01000321.1, on the reverse strand, counting down.
GTTTATTTTTGGGATTATCGTCATTTTGGTTGCTGAAAATTATGTCCGTCCTATTTTGATTGGCGGGTCAATCAAATTGCCTTTCCTGTGGACATTGCTGGGGATTTTCGGTGGGCTGGAAAACTTCGGCTTGATCGGGCTTTTTCTGGGTCCGACAGTGATGGCCGTTGTGTTATCCATCTGGCGGGATTCGTTGGAGGAAGTCGGTGGCTAGTGGGCAGAGAAGCCTCAACACCGGGCGGGTTTTGAACCCCCCTACGAATCGGCATCCCGTTTCTTGGCGGGCAGATTGCCGATGCCAAGCTGGGGCTTGGCGTTCCGATAAACGCTTAACTTAATGGCAATGAGCGTAGGGGCGGGTTCCAAACCCGCCCTTATTAATCTTCCTAATCAGGTTAATCTTTGCCAAAATGAGAATTGCTGTACAATAGTTCTGCGTAACATCAGAGAGTAAAAGCACCCGTTTCACAAAGCCATGAGTGCTTCTTCCGCCAATTCATCCCATTCCGGCCTTTTCCAGTCAGTTATATTTCGATAACGGCTGAACTGGCGTCTTGTCGATAAGAGTGGAAAATCATCATCTGGGCCAATCAGTCCCCTAATCTCCTTGCAATAATCCCTGATTTTCTCTTTTGCAGACTCCGGGTCAAAATCGCGACCTTCATAAATCGAACCCAATAGGGTGATTTCGGTCAGCGAACACAATGCCCATAGACGGTCTTGTTTTGGATGGTTAAGTTGCGATTCGGCAATTTCCCGTGCGGTAATCCAAAATCGACTATACTTCTTCTTATACTCGTCGATATCGTTGAATTCGCCCAGAATCGGCAGTGCGCTGATGGAAAGGTACTGGGTTAAAACCCAATGACTCAGGGCTCCGGCCTCTATCGCTTTGTGGTAAAAATCGCGCGAGGCATTGTAGGCTCTCTTACTTTCCTCGCTTTCCTTAGCTTCCTCGCTAGCCTCAGAAATTAAAGAATAAGCTATTCCAAGACGCTTCTCGCTGGCTCCGCTCATCCCCAAACGTTCGGACAGCAGCTTTGGCGACTCGGCAACATGCGCCTCCTCGCGCCATTTTTTTAAGATTTCCCTGGTCGATACACAAAGTGATTTCAGTTCCTCGACTTGTTCCAGCGTGTCTAGCTTTTTACCGGTCATTGCATTGTTAGAAATGAACCCCGCCAATTCATCGATACGAGCAAACTTCACTTCAGTTTTCGAGCGAGTCTGTTGATCTCGGAACTCGTTGACTTGCTGTTCGAAATCGGCTGACACCGTCGCATAGGCAACAATACTGGTCCAATCATGGGTTCCCGGACAATCCATGCGCAGCCTGTGCCGCAATTGATAGAGCACCCAGCGTGGGTCGTCGCCTTTCAATAAACAGCTATAAAGCACTTCGGCGGCGATGGCTGATGCTTTCATCCAAAGTGGGAATTGTGAAGCAATCACCCAGGGAATTCCCGCCGCATTGAGTTCATGGGCGATGCTGCCACCAGGGGTTAGCACGGATTCAATGTTTCCGGAATCGCAAGTTGCGAGTGTGACGATAGTGGGTCTATTTTTTACGGTACCCATATCATCGTGAGAAGTAAGCGCGATGGCAAGCCGTTCACCGTCAACAGTATCTCCCTCCAGGTCGAGTTCGCTAAGCAAAAGCACGCCGTGATGTTCATCCCCGGCCTGCATGAAAGTCTTTCCATGCGCCAACAGATGAATATGGGTGAATTCCGTCGTTTCACAAAGTTTGCGGATTTTTTCTAAGCTGGCATTGGGCAGGACTGTTAGGATTTCCTTGACAAGCTTAATCCGTGACTCCGGTTTGTCCTTATCGGCAATCTTGACCCATGGTTCAATGGCATTGCGTAAGGCTTGCAAATGGGCTTCCCAAGGCACATACAAACCGTCGGGTGCAGCGAAGGCAAACAGGATGCGAGGCTTGCGTGGCCATGTGAAATGTAGCGGACGACCGCGCCGTATTTCACGCGTAATGCTGACGGGCGTCCTCATTTGTAAAAAAAGCGGCGAACCCGATCCGGGAAACCCATCCGGTGCCACTGCGGCTTCGAAAGGAATCATGCCTAATTCGAATGCGGATAAGACCAACCGAAGATGGATCAGTTTGCCGTTCTCGGTGCTGGCAGTGCCCAGTTCAGACAATAGCGCCGGGACTTGACCGAACACTCGCCCAACAGTTTCGCCCATATCGCGCACTTCGGACTGCCTTTGCTCGTCTGTCGCTGGGTTTTTGTCCAGAGGATACGTCAGCCGTTTCAACCTCATCAACAACTGTCGATGCTCGAACGGCAGTTGAATGGTCACTGGGCCGTCCGACCCGCATAGCGCAATATAGTTGGTTAAGGGGGAAAGCAATTGATTGTGGGCAGGACCCGAGCGCAACAGTTCGAGTTTGATGCTGGTTATTTCGTTACTGCGGTGATTAGTCATATCAGGACCTCACAAATTCCTTGATGATGATTGGTGCGCCAGTTCCATCCCCTTGAATATGGGTAAGCCGACCGACGACCTTGAAATTTTCTTGCTTAATCGACACGGCACTGGTTTGATTCAGGACGAATGGCATCTTCTTGCCTGACTCGTCCGGGAATTTGGCTTGGTCAATTAATTCCATGCGCCCTTGGTTGTTGACGAGTAGGTCATACACTGGTTTAAAAGTAGCTGTGTCCTTGAGCATCCCGTCGGTGAAACGCAACAGGCGAATCCATGTGCCGCAGTTGAAGTAGTAGCGGTTGCCGCCCATATCGATTGCACGTTCCAAATGGGTATGGCCAGTCACGATGAAATCAATGGATGGGCCTATTGCCGCAGTCACCTGTTTGTAGGTGTCGTCTTGATTGTCAACGACAAAGGTTTGGTCGTCCTTTAACCAATCTTTTAATGCCCGACGCAAAGCCTCATCTTTGCCTACACCCGTAATCCAGCCGGTGAACCGGTCCCAAATCAGTTGCGGGGTGCCTAATGTACCTGTTGAACGGGCAAGCTTGACACCGGGTTGGCCGAGGTTTAGCTCGGCGGCCAACAGCATATCATCCACGCTCAGCGAAGACTCAGGCGATCCGACTACTAAACTGTCACGAATATTCGGGCCCAGCAACTGATCTATCGTCGCGGGATTTGCACCAGTCCGCTCCTGTACTTGAAAGCCGTCCGCAGAAAGGCGTTGATCCACCTCCTTGCCCCCTTTTACCTTTTCACCAACAATAGAAAGTAGATTGGTGATTTTAGTAGCTTGAGAGGGATCGAGAACAACGAGCGTACCGACTGCCCCGGTGGTTTCCGGCTTCAACAAGTCAATCCATTTGTAGGTTTTTTTGACCTCGTTCATGACCTCCTTGACCATCCGTGTACCGGCATTTGGAAACCATTCACTAGGATCAAGTGTCTTGCCCGCATTTAAACGACGACCGACTTTAGCCAAGTCCTCATAACGGTTGTAATTCCAGGCATCCACTTCATTACCGTGAGTGCAATAGACACGCGCATTGCCGACCATGCAGGCATATCCGGCCCCGGTGGTCGAGAACTCAATACGGGCGCGTTTTGCCAGGTCATCCCCGGCAAGCTTTGTGATAATCCAACGCTGAACGGTAGGAAATGAGATTTCAATATCATGGTTGCCGATTACAAACACCAAGGTGCGCCGGTCTAGCTTCACGAATTCCGCGAGGGCATCCCAGATGCCGGAAAACGAATGGTCGCTCATGATACGCTCCACCGTTTCCACCGCTTGATCGACCGCGACATAACCCGGTATGTCCTCGGCTAGTGTGTCGAAGACATCACCGTTTAGCACCAGCGCGACCTGCCCATCGGGACACTGCCCAGACACCCAGCCGATGTACCCGGCAAGCCGGGCCGTTTCCCGCAGGATTTGAAAGTCAGGTTTACTGCCGCCCATGTGGATATCCGATATGACATGAACTTCGTCGAAAACTGGAAACATGCTCATTATTCTACCTATGGAGGAAGAGAAATTCTGGCTGGTGGTGAGAAAGGCTAAGTTTACACAAGTTTTGGAGAATTTCATAAATCAATTAAATCCAGCACCGAACTGAACCCCTTGCCATGCACCAATACCGTCAGGTTGCAAAGCAACAGCTTACTGCGATAAAGTCTAATGCGATATAATTGCTTGTTTTTACATTTTGAAGGGCGCTACTCATGTCTGCCAGTTTGCATGACCTTGATTTTCACGCTTGGACCCAAGAGCAACTCAGGTTGATCCGGTCGGGTCGGCTTGACGAGCTTGACCTTTCCCATTTGCAGGAGGAGATAGAGAGTATGGGCGCGAGTGAACGCCGAGAGCTTGGCAACCGGCTTGCCGTTCTGTTGGCGCATCTTCTTAAATGGCAATTCCAGCCGGAACGCCGTGGTGCTAGTTGGCGGTTGACCATTGAAGAGCAGCGTCAGCGTTCCGCCCGGGTGTTGCGCCAGAATCCTAGCTTAAAATCCCGCCTTGATGAGATATTTCAGGATGCCTATGCGGATGCCCGTTTGGTCTCAGCCCGTGAGACTGGCCTAGATAAGCGCGCCTTTCCTGACGAACCTCCTTACAGCGTAGATCAGGCTTTTGATGTCGAGTTTTATCCTGATTGAACTGGCGAGTGTATTTTACCTCCAAGTCGTGTGCGTCACGTTTAATCACAACCCATTTCGCCGACTGCCCATGTCCAATTGCGCATAATGGATATTATGTTAAATAAGATTTTCAGATCGTGTTGTGTGCTGCACAAAAAAAGCGCCCCGTAAGGCGCTTTTAATTTATTCACAGTTCAGTGAATGATTATTTTTTAGGCAGCAACTTGTCTTTGCCTGTCAGACGTTGCACCAACCATAAGATGAAACGAACCAACGTGTTGTACAAACCGGTCAAGAGTTTTAAAGTGCATTGCAAGGCATCCGCCGCTGTCATACCTTTGCAACGCTCCCCAATTTCGCGGAACAGGAAAGGTGCACTGAGAAAACCAAACAGAAGGCCAATAATTAGCGTGCCCGAAAAGAACCCTGATGAATCCCCGCTGACAGTCGTCGCTATGCTAGGCGCGGAGGCTACTGCTGGAGGTTGGTCACCGGGCTTGACTGGCGCGTTCGGCATATTGACAGGTTTGGGCTGGCTTGTGCTTGGACCGTAGTTGTCAGGAATGGCCGGGTCGGTAATTCCAGGAATCGAAGGGAAGGTTCCGCTACCTTTGCCGACAATCAACTCTCCCTTCATGCCCTTTTCCATATGCTGGGCAATGTCGCAGTGAACCAGATAAGTTTTGTCCTCGGCAGGAAGAATCAGAGTACCGGTGATTTTTGCCGGACCTGTGATTTCAAGGTGGAACATGCCTTTGTCATACAGGAATTTTGGCAATCCGTGCATCATCCATTGATGCCTGACATTATCCTCGTTGACAAAGGTGACCGTCAGGCGGGTGCAAGGCTTGACCCGCCATTCGTGCTTGTCGAAACCAAAAATAGTACCGGGGAACTGCTTGGAATATTTGCGTCCGGCATGGACCTCGATTTTTACGTCTTCGGAAACCTTCTCACAACCCGCAGGAAGCTTGTCTTTGTTCTGACCCATGACCATTCCACCGTCCATGTCCATCAAGTGTCCTTCTCCATGGTCCATTAACTGGGTATGGTCAACAATGTTCGGTTCCTCAGCGCTGGCGGCATAAGCTCCAAAAAGCAGGCTGAATATGAAAACGGATAAGAGTTTCTTCATGTTCTCATTCCTCATTTCTTATCCCTTAATTGGTGTGTCAACCGACCGGCAATGTCGATCACCCGCTCGCGTTTTAGGTATAAAACATAGCCTAAAATGCCAAGCAACAGCCCCGTAAACAGATTGCCCCAACTGTTTCCGCTAGACGAGTTTGTCGGTGTCGCGGTTGCTGTCGTCGAACTTAGTATCGGGGGCGGTGCTACGGCAGCAGTCACCGAGCCAGTGGGTAATGCCCCCTCGGCAGGTTGGCCTAGGCTTCCCCAATCGTCCGCCCAATTTTGCCATACGGGAATTTTTCGTTCCCAATACTTTTTGGTGAAATAGGGGGTTAAATCCATGCCGTGGACCTTAGGAGTCCCCTTGTCATCCAGGAAGCTTTTGTAAGCAATCAAGCTGATACTACCGCCCTCCCCCATTCCGTTAGTCGTGAAAGCTCTTTCCACATGGTCGTGATACATCCAAAGACCTTGACCGTAGCTATGCAATCCATCGTCTTTGGTGTTGAGTTCCAAGTCCACGCGTTGCGCGGGGGCAAGCGCATAAACATCACGCGTAATCTGCGCACTAGGATTCTGCTCGATGCCATCGTAATGGGTTTCGGTAGCCTTATGTCCGTGAGTGTGGAGGGCCATCGTCTCGGTATGACCGTTAAGTACCCGCAATTTAACCTTTTCATTGGGTTCGACGACAATCAAGGATTCACGCAATGTATACGGGAACGAACGTCCATTGAGCATATAGTAGTCGTCGGTCGCATCGGTGATGTCATAATCCTGGTTCATCGCCTTTGCAATCAGCCGAGGATCGTTCGCCGATTGGGGAATTTGATGTAACTCCTTGTCGGCAGACTGGAAAAACAGGTCATATTCTTGGCTGTATTTTTCTTTGACAGCCACCGAAGGGGCGCGGACCTTGTTGTTGCCCACATTAAATGTCTGCACCCAGTTGTTTGGGCGGTTTTCCTCGACAATGAACAGACCTGCAAGCCCCATTGGAATATGGGTGTGCGGTTGGACATGGCAATGGTAATACATAGTGCCCGACTGGCGCGGTTTGATCACGTAAGTCTTGGTTTGCCCTGGCATTACGTCCATCTGGGCGGTTTGTCCGACACCATCGTTACCTTCGCCACTATGGTCCATGTAAGGATGGTCTACGCCATGCAAATGAATGGAATGTGGGAAATAATGTGTGTTTTCAAGCACTAGCCAGACCACATCACCTTGCTCGACCCGGATGGCCGGCGAGGGCATGCGCAACAGCGAATTGGCCTCGGCGCTAGCGAAACTCTTGGTTGACATGTCGCGTGTTTTTGGCGTGTAAACCCAAAAACTGGGCTGGACACCGGGGGCAATGTCGTAGGTAGGCACTACCCCTGGAAAGTCAGGCGACCGACCGTTCAATTCCATGACTTCCAGTTTGATGACAATAAGGTCTGGGTCGCCGTCACCGTCCATGTCATTGGAAAGGGTGATGGCATCTGCGGCCAAATTGGTGTCCATCAGGGTCTGCATTGAAATGTTATTGGTTCCCTTGACGAATGCGGCTATGTCTGCCGGATTGTCGGGATTGCAGACTCTTTCCTCTTGGATCTTCACGCCTTCGATGACTTGCGCATCGCGCCATTCCGGTGGAACACCGCTATTACAAAAAGGCTCGGCAGCGCCAATATCGACCTTTACCGTTGGGGGCGGCGTGGTAACCGCTTCAATCCATGGGGAAATCGATAAGAGGGCGCAGCCCAGCAGGGATACGAGGGATTGTTTCTGCATAAAAAAGCCGTTGAAACTAGACTGGAAAACGCGCTGTCACCCCTATCCGAATGAACTCCAGATAGGGGTTAACCGTACCTTAAATTGCCTTTTTCGCGCGATTGAACAAGCCGTCGATTAACGACTTGAAAGGGGCGCTGGAGAGGTAGAGTATATAAAGCGAAGCAAACAAAATAGTCGCAATGACGATATTGGTGCTGCTAAATATCTCACGTTTGGCCGAGCCAATTTTGAACGGTACATGGGCATCAATTTTCTGCCCCTCGTTGATCAAAGTGACATGGGCCAGATATTTGCCTGGCTCGGTGAAGTTATAGCTGGTATTGAAAGTGCCACTGGAATGGGTCGCAGGTGGCAGATAGGCAATTCGCGTACCTTCAGGTTCCTTGGTGAATTCCACTTCCACCGTCATGTTGCGCAGTGCCTTGCCTTCATAGTCGAACACCATGATGGTGGTGCCAAGCTCCGGTATGTCGCCGCAAAATTCGGTTGAACCCGTCAACTGCGGCTGGTAAGCGGTGAAATGGACCAAATGGGGGCCTACAAAAATCCTACACTGGTCGGTGTCTACACTGGCTCCGCCATGCGCCCAAGCCGAAGAGGCAGGAATCATAGCGGCCAAGAATAGCCCTAAGGCTAGTCCTATGTTTTTGAAAAAGGTTAGATTTCGCATTTCTCTTCCCTCGTTATATTTATCTTGTTTAGGGTAATGGATGTGTTTTGGGTGCAACTGTTTTCAGGCATCACAACTTCGCCATGGCTCCTAATCCGGGAGTCGGCAATAGCAAGCCTAGATGCAACTGTTGCAGCTTAACAGATGCGGATTGTTAATAAAAGTTCCCCCGCAGTTTAGCGACAATTATCCCCCTAGCGAAACGAGACCGATTCGGTTTATGGCATCGAACCGGTCTCTAAACCCACTCAAAAACCACCTTCGGCATCAGTAGTGATATTGTGAATAGTGATATCCGCCCCGTTGAACTCTTCTTCCGGCTCCAGACGAATGCCCACGGCCATTTTCAGACCGCCATAGACAAGAAAACCACCGCTGAACGCAATCAACACGCCCAAGCCGGTCCCAATCAACTGGGAGACTAAGCTTACGCCGCCCATTCCTCCCAACGCTTGTTGCCCAAATATTCCCGCTGCGACTCCGCCCCAAGCACCGCAAAGCCCGTGCAAAGGCCATACTCCAAGCACATCGTCAATTTTCCAACGATTCTGGGTCAGCATAAACAAATAGACAAACAATACACCGGCAACGGCCCCCACGATCATCGCACCAATAGGGTGCATTAAATCAGAGCCTGCACAGATAGCCACTAGCCCGGCCAAAGGGCCGTTATAGACGAAGCCAGGGTCGTTGCGACCCACGATCAAGGCAGCCAAAGTGCCGCCAGCCATGGCCATCAGCGAATTTAGCGCGACCAAGCCACTGACATCGTGTAATTTTTGCGCCGACATCACGTTGAAGCCAAACCAGCCCACAGTCAATATCCAGGCCCCCAGCGCTAAAAATGGGATGCTGGAAGGCGGGTGGGAGGACATCCCTCCGTCTTGATGATAACGCCCCCGGCGTGCGCCCAAGAGAATCACCGCCGCCAACGCAATCCAACCACCTACCGCATGCACCACCACTGAACCGGCGAAATCGTGAAATGGGGCACCATAGGCTTGTTCCAGCCAGCCTTGGAAGCCCAAATTCTTATTCCAAGCAATGCCTTCAAAGAAGGGGTAGACAAAACCCACCAAAGCGAAAGTTGCCGCACTTTGCGGGTTAAATTTTGCCCGTTCGGCAATCCCTCCCGAAACGATGGCAGGCACCGCAGCGGCAAAAGTCAGCAGAAAGAAAAACTTGACCAATTCGTATCCACTGTCATGCGCCAAGGTCTGTGCCCCGGAAAAAAACTGGACACCGTAGGCAATGTAGTAGCCAATGAAGAAATAAGTGACCGTGGAGATGCAAAAATCGGTCAGGATTTTCACTAAAGCGTTGATCTGGTTTTTCCTGCGAACCGTTCCCAATTCAAGAAAGGCAAACCCAGCATGCATGGCCAGCACCATAATCGCGCCAAGTAGAATGAAGAGTACGTCGTTGCTTTTATTTATTTGATCCATAACTGTGCTCTGAAGACTAAGAATAGCCCCGTTTAAATACAAAAACTGGGCCAAATTGTTATAATCAGTCAAGATATTGATTTACTTGCACTTAGATAGAGCGAAGTTCTTGGTTTTATGTTTATAATGGTGCGTTATTTAAAACTATGCACCAATGCAAGGCGCTCAGTGTCTAGCCATAAGGGGCCTCACTGCCGATGGCTAATGAACTAATAATAGATGGTTTATTTGCTGATGAGAGATTCCAACTCTATTCCATCCCAGCACAGTTTGAAGTTTAATGTGTAGTGTTGTAGCCAGGAGTTTGCTCTTGCGCTAGGCAAGGTTTCCCCCATCAACCAGCTTATTGACAATAGGAAATAACATGGTATCACCGAAGCCAGTAGTACCCGCCGGGGGGGAGCCCATCCGCATGGGTTCCCTAGGCAGTCTGGATGTACCCGACCATCCAATCATTCCGTTCATCGAGGGTGACGGCACCGGACCCGATATTTGGCGGGCAGCGGTGCGAGTAGTCGATGCCGCAGTGGAAAAAGAGTTTGAAGGAAAAAAAAAGATTGCTTGGGCCGAGGTTTACGCGGGCGAAAAAGCAAAAAACCTATTCGACAGTTGGCTTCCCGATGAGACACTTGAAGCATTCAAGGAATATTGTGTCGGCATCAAAGGTCCGCTGACCACACCCGTGGGTGGCGGCATCCGTTCACTAAACGTGGCAATCCGGCAGATGCTCGACCTGTACGTTTGCTTGCGCCCTGTGCGCTACTTTAACGGCGTACCTTCACCAGTGAAAAAACCCGAGAAAGTGGACATGGTGATTTTTAGGGAAAATACCGAAGACATCTACGCCGGGATTGAATGGGCTGCAGAATCAGCCGAGGCGAAGAAGGTCATCGACTTTCTGCAACGGGAAATGGGTGTCTCGAAAATTCGCTTTCCGGCAACCAGTGGCATAGGCATCAAGCCGGTTTCGCGGGAAGGCTCGCAACGCCTCTTGCGGGCTGCCTTCGATTACGCCCTCCGCCATAAGCGGCCCAGCGTCACTATGGTTCACAAAGGGAATATCATGAAGTTCACCGAAGGCGCTTTCCGTGACTGGGGCTATGAACTCGCCAGAAGTGAATATGCTGGGCGGATTATCGGTTGGGACGATTGCAACGGCAAGCCACCTTTAGGGCAGATACTGCTCAAGGACTCAATTGCCGATATCACCTTGCAGCAGGTGCTGACACGGCCCGAAGAATTCGATGTGATCGCGACTTTGAACCTGAATGGCGATTATCTCTCTGATGCGTTGGCCGCACAGGTCGGAGGCATAGGCATCGCACCGGGCGGAAACATCAACTACTTAACCGGTCACGCCATTTTCGAGGCCACTCACGGTACGGCGCCAAAGTACGCCAATCTGGACAAGGTCAACCCAGGGTCCGTGATACTCTCCGCCGTGATGATGCTCGAATATTTAGGCTGGGAAGGGGCTGCGGCAAGGATTGTGTCTGGTCTTGAACAAGCTATCTCTAAGAAAACCGTTACTTACGATTTTGCCCGCCTGATGGAAGGGGCAACCGAGGTTTCCTGCTCCGAGTTCGCGAATTGCATCATTGCCGAGCTTTGATTTGTAGTATCACTATGGGCAGAATTTAGGTCTGCCCGAAGCCTACGGCGCAATACGCGGCGGAGCCGCTATTGCGCCCTTGATTGAGCCTTGCCGCGTTGTTAAAAATAGCTACAAAACTGTGTTAGAGTTATTGGCGGCGATGAAGGCAGGGCAGCAGTTGAAAAGAGCAAGGTTTGCCATTTTTTATGAATAATTCGGGCTATAACTTAGCAATCGGAGGATTTCATGTCAGAGAACGTAGGCGACGGAAAAGGCAACAAGACCGAGGCGGGGCAAAAGGATAGGTTTGCGGCTCCGAACATCACACTTCCAAAGGGTGGTGGAGCCATCAGCGGAATCGGCGAAAAATTCGATGCCAACCCGGTCACTGGCACAAGCTCAATGACTGTACCCATCCCGTCCAGTCCTGCCCGTTCAGGCTTTGGTCCTCAGATATCCCTATCCTATGACTCGGGTTCCGGCAACGGCCCCTTTGGATTTGGCTGGGATTTGTCTTTACCTAAGATTTCCCACCGAACCGACAAAGGCTTGCCCCGTTACTGGGATGCCTGCGAATCCGATATTTTCATCCTCTCCGGTGCCGAGGACTTGGTTCCCGTTCTGGTCAACATAAATGGTCAATGGGAAGCTCAGCCGCCTGTCGATTCCCCACCGGCTGAACCGGGATACACTGTTCAAAGCTACCGGCCTAGAATCGAGGGCCTATTCGCCCGTATTGAGTGCTGGACCGGCAAGCTCACCGGCATCAGCCACTGGCGCTCCATTTCCAAGGACAATATCACTACCCTATACGGTAAACGCGAGGATTCCCGGATAGCTGACCCCACCGACCCCACACGCATCTTCACCTGGCTGATCAGCGAAAGCTATGATGACAAGGGCAATGCCATCCTCTATCAATACAAAGCCGAGGATGGCCAGAATATTGACAGGACAGCGCCTTGGGAGCGCAACCGACTGCTTGGCAAACAGTTCCCCCAGCGCTACATCAAACACATCAAGTACGGCAACCGTACCCCCCGGGTGCAGGGGGAAGACCTAACCGCCCGCACTGATTGGCTTTTCGAGATGGTCTTCGATTATGGCGAACACAATACCGAACAGCCCGCAGCCAGTGACGATCCCGCCCACAGTAACTCGAAACCCTGGCCCGTCCGGCAAGATCCTTACTCGCTGTATCGGTCAACCTTCGACATCCGGACTTACCGCCTTTGCCGCCGGGTCTTGATGTTTCACCATTTCCCTGACGAGTTCAATGGAAATGCTGATTATCTGGTTCGATCCACAGACTTCGACTATAACGAAGGCTCCATCGCCTCGTTCATCGTTTCCGTGACACAATCGGGTTACACGCAGCAGCCAGACCAGACCTATCTGAAGAAATCCCTGCCAAAGCTCGAATTCCAATACACCGGGGTCCAAGTGGATGAGACGGTGCATGAGATTGATGCCGATAGCATTAAAAACTTACCCTATGGCATTGATGGGTCCAATTATCGCTGGGTCGACCTCGACAGCGAGGGATTGACGGGTGTTCTGACCGAACAGGCCGATGCTTGGTATTACAAGCGCAATCTTGGCAATGGCACCTTCGGCCCGGTGGAGCTGGTCGCACAGAAGCCGTCCCAAGCGGCGTTGAATGCGGGACGGCAAGAATTGCTCGATCTCGCTGGTGAAGGCCATTTGGAACTTGTCCAGTTCGACGGTCCAATGGCCGGTTTCCACGAGCATAAACCAACGGGTGATTGGAAGGGGTTTACGCCTTTCAAGCATGTCCCAAATATCAATACCAAAGACCCTAATCTTCGTTTCGTCGATGTCACCGGGGACGGTTTCTCGGATATCCTAATATCGGAAGACACGGTCTTTACCTGGTACGGATCGCTGATGAAGGAAGGCTTCGCACCCGCTTCTCGCTCGCCAAAAAGCTGGGACGAGGAAAAAGGCCCCGCACTCGTTTTTGCCGATCCCACTCAATCGATCTTCTTGGCTGACATGGCGGGTGGTGGGCTCTCGGATATCGTCCGCATTCGTTACAGTGAGGTTTGTTATTGGCCGAATTTGGGCTATGGACGGTTCGGCGCCAAAGTGACGATGGGCAATGCCCCAGTTTTTGAGAGCCAAGACTTGTTCGATCCCCGGCGTATTCATCTTGCCGACATTGATGGCTCGGGAAATATGGATGTCATCTACGTCGGTCATACGGGCATCTCCCTTTACTTCAACCAGTCTGGCAATTTCTTGAGCCTTCCGCATCGGCTTGACCGTTTTCCGGCGACAGACAACCTCAGTTCCATCGCAGTGGCCGACCTCTTGGGCAACGGCACAGCCTGTCTCGTTTGGTCTTCCCCGTTGTCGGTGGATGTGCGGCGCCCCATGCGCTACATTGACCTGATGGGAGGGCAGAAGCCCCATTTGCTTGTCCACATAACTAACAACATGGGTTCCGAAATCGAGGTTCAATACGCCGCCTCGACGAAATTCTATCTGCAAGACCGTCTGGAAGGGCGTCCCTGGGTAACCAAGCTGCCGTTTCCGGTTCATGTGATTGAACAGGTCATACACCGCGATCTGGTCTCCAACACTCAACTCGTCAGCACCTATCGCTACCGGCACGGCTATTACGACGGGGCGGAACGCGAATTCCGCGGTTTTGCCTATGTCGAACTGCGGGATGCCGAGTCGGTGGCTGGCGATTTCGACTTACCGCCGATGGTGACGAAGACTTGGTTCCACAATGGCGCATTCCTTGAAGAAAACAAGCTTGAAGCTTATTTTAAAAATCCGGCCAATCTTGAGTTTTTTGCCGGTGACGATCAGGCGGCCTTCCTGCTGGACACCCTTCTGCCAACAGGCCTGACTGGCGATGAAATGCGCGAGGCCGCACGGGCCTTGAAAGGCAATATCCTGCGCCAAGAGATTTATGCCGACGACGGCACGGCCAAGGCATCCATTCCCTATAGCGTCTCCGAGCGAAGTTACAATCTGAATTTTCTACAACCACAGGGGCCGAACCGCCATGCCGTTTTCTTCAGCCATACTAGCGAAACCATCGACTTTCATTATGAGCGTAATTCGTCTGATCCCCGCATCAGCCATGCGTTGACCCTTGCTGTCGATGAGTATGGCAATGTCCTGAAATCGGTTGCCATCGGCTATCAGCGCCGTTCGCCAGCTTTTGACGAGCAAAGCAAAACGCTAGCAGCCCTGACCGAGAGCCAATACACCAAGGCCGTCTTCTCAGACTATGCCTATCGCACACCGCTGCCCGCCGAGGTCAAGACTTATGAGCTAACCGCACCAATGCTGACAGGCGCGAAACCGCTTGATTTTTCCACCATAAACGGCATCGTGGAAGCTGCAAGCGAAATCCCCTATGAGGCGCAACCATCCTCGCAGTTGGCTAACAAGCGTTTAATCAAACAACTCCGCACACTTTATCGCAAGGACGATCTCTCGGGCTTGTTGGCCATTTACCAACTCGATCCCATGGCTCTCCCTGGCGAGAGTTACAAACTGGCACTGACTTCGGGCCTGTTCAATATCTTTCAAACCAAAGCCTCGCCAGCCGAATTGACAGCCCTGCTTGCTGGACCCGAGGCGCAATACCGCGATCTGGACGGCAATGGCCGGTTTTGGATTCCATCCGGTCAAGTCTTTTATTCCCCGACCCCCGGCGATTCGGCAGCGAACGAACTCGCCTTCGGTCAGGCGCATTTTTTCCTCCCCCATCGTTTCCAAGACCCGTTCGGCAACACGACTATCGTTGGTTATGACATAAAATATAATTTGAACCTGGTGTCCTCATTGGATGCCGTCGGCAATCAAACGACTGCCGAATCTGACTACCGGGTGTTGCAGCCGAAAATGGTCGTTGATCCCAATGGCAATCGCATGGAAACGCGTTTTGATGCCTTGGGAATGCTGGTCGGCACGGCTATGATGGGAAAGGCGGCGGGACCGTTGGAAGGCGATTCCTTCGACAGTTTCACGACCGACCTGACACCTGCGCAAATTAAGGACTTCTTCGACGCAACTGACCCGCGAATGCTTGCCGTCGGTTTTCTCGGCACTGCCACGTCACGTGTTCTTTATGACCTTGAACGTGTTCCAGTTTGCGCGGCTTCCATCACCCGCGAGACACACGTCAGCGCCCTCGCGCCGGGGCAGCAAACCCCGGTGCAATTGCATTTTGCCTATTCCGATGGATTTGGCCGCGAAGTGCAAACCAAGGTTCAGGCCGAGCCCGTCCCGCTAGACCTTAGTAATCCCTCCCCCCCAATACAGAATCCACGCTGGGTGGCCACGGGCGCGAAGGTCTACAACAATAAGGGCAAGCCGGTTCGGCAATATGAACCTTTCTTTGCCCCCGCTCCGCAGTTCGGGATCGAGCAATGGGGTGTCAGCAGCACCTTGTTCTACGATCCGGTCGAGCGCGTCGTCGCCACGCTGCATCCCAATCATACCTTCGAAAAAGTGGTCTTCGACCCTTGGCGGCAGATTAGTTACGATGTCAACGACACCGTGATATTCGACCCGAAAACCGACCCCGATGTCAGCGAATTCTTCATCCACCTTCCCGACGCGGAGTATCTACCGACTTGGTATCAACAGCGGAGCACGGGCGCACTGGGACCGGAGGAGCAAGCGGCGGCTGGCAAAGCCGCCAAACATGCCGACACGCCCGCCGTAGAACATATGGACAGCTTGGGCAGGACATTCTTGAGCATAGCCGACAATGGCAAGGATGGCATTGGCAACGACCAGAAATACAGCACCCGTATCCTATTGGATATTGAGGGCAATCAACGCGAAGTCGTCGATGCTCTCGGGCGAGTGGTCATGCGCTACGATTACACCATGCTCGGAACCAAGCTCCACCAAGCCAGCATGGAGGCGGGCGAGCGTTGGATGCTGAATGACGCAACGGGTAAGCCAATCCGCGCCTGGGACAACCGCCTCTATGTCTTTAGCAACGAGTATGACGCGCTGCACCGGCCTCTCCGGTCTTATGTCCAAGGCGGGGACCCGTCCGAACCGAACGCCAAATTGTACCCGCAAAAAATCCAATTTGCGCGGACCCTCTATGGCGACAGCAGCGACACAGGACTTACCCCATTGCAACAGACACAGGCCAATCTGCGCGGCAAGGTTTACCGGCATTTCGACGGCGCGGGCGCGGCCACCACCGATCTGTACGACTTCAAGGGAAACCCCCTACAAAGCGCACGTCAATTTGCGAGCGACTACAAGAACGCACCCGATTGGTCACAAAACCCAGCGCTCGATTACGAGATTTTCTTGACCTCCATTTCCTTCGATGCATTTAACCGCCCCGTGATTGTCACGGCACCGGACAAGAGTATCTATCGTGCGTCCTTCAATGAAGCTAATTTGTTGGATAAGGTCGATGTCAATCTTCGTGGCGCTGCCATCGCGACGCCATTCGTCACCAACATCGACTACAACGCCAAGGGCCATCGCACCCTCATCCAATATGCCAATGGCGCGAACACCACCTATGAGTACGACCCGGATACCTTCCGGCTCGTCCACCTCAAAACCACACGCACGGCTGGCCAGAATGGGTTGGCAGCGCAGATTTTCCTGAATACCGGGACTGTGCAAGATTTGCATTACACCTACGACCCCATAGGAAATATCACCGGCATTACCGACGATGCTTTGCCGGTTATGACCTACGCCAACCAGACGGTGCCCCCGGTCAACCTCTACACCTACGATGCCATATACCGTCTGACCGAGTCACAAGGGCGCGAGTCCATCGGCCAGTCGGCGCTACAACTCGGTCTGCCCCGGTCTAGCTATCGCGATTACCCCTACGCCGGGCTTGGTGCACAACCCTTCGACCCAAAGGCGGTGCGGAACTACACCGAACAGTACGTTTACGATGCAGTGGGGAATTTCTTGCATCTGATCCATCAGGCCCAGAACGGCGCTTGGGGGCGCGACTACAGCTATACCGAAGCCAGCCAGATCGAGCCAGGCAAGTTCAGCAACCGGCTAAACCAAACGGCGGTCGGCGGTACAACCGAGGCCTATGCCTACGATGCCCACGGCAACATGGTCTCAATGCCGCACATCGCGGGGATGGCTTGGGATTTCAAGGACCAATTCCAGTCGGCGGACTTGGGCGGCGGCGGCACCGCGTTCTACATTTACGACGGTTCGGGCCAACGGGTCAGAAAAGTCATCGAACGGCAGAACGGCACGCGGCAGCAGGAACGGATTTATCTCGGCGGGTTTGAGGTATATCGGGAGTATGACGGGTTGGGTAAGACCGTGGCGCTGGAGCGGGAAACATTGCATGTGATGGATGACAAGCAGAGGATAGCATTGGTGGAAACACGCACTGATGTTCCGGAACAGATTGTCCGCTACCAGTTGGGCAATCATCTAGGCTCGGCCAGTTTGGAATTGGATGCTGCGGGGCAATTGATTTCGTATGAGGAGTATCACCCCTATGGCACGACGGCATATCAGGCGGGACGGAGCAATGCAGAAATTAGTTTGAAGCGTTATCGGTATACCGGAAAAGAAAGGGATGAAGAGACCGGGTTTGGTTATCATGGGGCAAGGTATTATGCTGGGTGGTTGGGGAGGTGGACCGCTGCCGATCCGGCGGGGATGATCGATGGACCCAACATCTATGCCTATGCGCGATGCAACCCGGTCAAGCTTGTCGATCCCAAGGGAACGCAGAGTGCCGACTTGACCGACTTCGACCGCAAGTGGCTCGCAGAAGTCGCCATGCCGATCTTGCGTTTCAGTTCATTCAAATCCGGCGACAAGGAGATACCGGTAGAACTGTCCAAGCGCATCCTCATGGTAGCGCAAGCCCGCGCCGAAAGCACGACGCAATGGCAAGACGACCAGGGCAATTTCCAGGAGCAGAAGGGCTACAACATCTTCAATCTACAGGGAGGATCGGGAACGGCAGGATCCGCAAAGGCGCATCCCTGGGAATATGTGAAAAGCAGTCTCGACCCGGCGACCGTCAACATGAAAGAAAAGAAGGATATTCCCAAGGCTGGCAAATGGGATCGTTTTCGTATGGACGTGGACAAGGTGACGAACAAGGACAAGACTGTGACAGAGACCAAGGTATTGAAAGAATTGAAGCAACTAACCGTGGACGTGCCGCTATTCAAGACCAAGGAAGATGCCATCCAGGCGTATATCGAGAAGCTCAAGGGGACGTGGCAAACTGCGTATAAGGCGCTGACTGACGAGAAGGGGACCAAGGAACAGTTCTTTGCAGGCTTGAAGACGTTCGGCACACATGGCGATTACAAAGACCCCAAGAAACTTAAAGCCTTGCTCGACACCATGTCGAAAATGCTGTTCACCTATGCGGAAGAACGGTTGACGGTCCTGACCAAGGAATTGGCCGATCTGCATCCCGAGACCTTGCCCACCCGCAACCTGACTGAAGCCGACGAAAGGCGGGACGCGAAAATCTATGCCCTCAAGAGCGAAATCCAGAATTTCGAGAGAATTAAGGCAGAGGCACAGAAAATCAATAGTGTCCAGGCCAAGCGTTGATTATGGGGCCGGTCCAGACGGGAACGGGAATATCTGAGACGGACGGGGCATTCGCCCCGTCGCAGGGTTTGAAATTGGCGGCAATACCCGGATGTCTGGGGCATGGCAGCAAGGCCGAATGATCGCCCATGGCACGACGGTCGCCGGAATCGTTGCGGACGGGAGGAATATCCCGTCCGGCATAAGTACACCAATCGCTGGGGAGAAAATAGATGTCAGAAATTAATACCCTTAATAGTGTTCTTCCAAGTCGGGAGTCCCCGCAGCTTAGCCTCCAAGGTAACTTGGTGTTCGACAATGGACTGGTTGCGGCTGGAATAACTGCTAGACTTTACAGTGTAAATTTTGGCGGAAAAAATATCAAATTGGGCGAAACCAAGAGTGATGCCCAAGGCAAATACGCCATTTCCTACACTTTTCCGGGATCCTCGCTGCCGAATATTCAGGTCAGGGTGTTGGATGCTTCCGGTAATGAAGTCCCTGTTTCGCGCACGAAGTTCAGCGCTCAGAATTCAGAAACGCTAAACCTTGTTGTCCCTTCGTCAGTCCAGCCGCTGGCTCCAGAATTCCAAAGGCTGGCCACTGACATGAAAACCATCGGTGGAGTTGCGCAACTCGCAGGGACCGTGGAGGGCGCGGATCGTCAGGACTTGACCCTGCTCAACCAGTCCACTAACTGGGATGCGCGACTGTTGGCCATTGCAGCCACCGCAGCCCAACAAATGCCTGTCACCGGCATGGACCAAGAGTCGCTTTATGGATTATTTCGCATCGGCCTTCCTAGCGATCCATCACTTTTGGCAATGGTACCCGCCGTCACGGTGCAACAGGCTCTTATAAAGGCTAACAAAGCTGGAATCGTTGCCGTTGCCGGGGACCGGATCAATAATGCCGTGAACGCCTTCAAAGCCTTTGCGACGAAGACCCAACTCGCCATGACCGCTCAGGGGGCCGTTTCAAGCTTTGGCAATATTCTCTCCGTAACATTGACCGATCCTGGTCAACAAGCCGCTTTCACCAATCTCTATCTGACCCACTACGACTCAAGCAATTTCTGGACGCAAGCGGCCGCCCTCAAGATCCCCGCACGCACCTTGGATGTGCTTAAGTTTCAAGGCAAGTTGCTCTACCTTACCCACAATAGCGCACCGCTGGCGCAGAAACTTCAGAACGACCTCGGCCTGGTGAACAACTTATCGCAAATTGTATACAAAGATTATTACCGCCCCGAAAGCTGGCAAACGACACTGAAATCGCTTGCAGGCAATGGCGGAGACCAAGCGCTCCAGGCACTGATTCCCGGAATCTATCCGGGTAAAACCACCAATGACCGTTTGACAGCCTATTCTGCGGATCTCGCCCGCAAAATCCGGATCAGCTTCCCCACCGAAGCCACCGCCCGCATGATCGAAAATAAGGAGCTTACCCATTTTTCGGGAAAGACAGGTGGCGAAGTCGCTTCATTTTTGAAAGCTGCGGCTTCCCTCGGCTATAAGTTGGGCCGAACACCCCTGAATGCGTTTCTCAATAATCCTCCTGCTGGGCTGCCTACTTTGGGTTCCGACAGCAAACAGAGCCTGAAAACTCTCCATCGGCTCTTTCAGATCACTCCCAGCACGGAGTCCTTGCAGGCCGCTGTGAATTTGGGCTTCACATCCGCCCGCCAAATTGCCGGCTATTCAAAGGGGCAGTTCATCAGCAAGTTCTCTCAGGAATTTCCACCCGGAGAAGCCGAGATTGTCTATGGTCAGGCACAAACGGTCAGTTCTGTCACGTTCAATTTTTTCGCCATGGCGAAGCAGTTGGATAATTCCGCCCCGGCCTACGCGCTTTCCGCCTCCGAGACTGACCGGCAAAATGCCAAGAACGCCATCGTCCAGCAATTCCCCACCATGGCACAACTGTTCGGCAACCTGGATTTTTGCCAGTGCGATCAATGTCGCTCGGTGTTGAGCCCCGCCGCCTACTTTGTCGATCTGCTGGAGTTTTTGAATAAATCGGCCAGCAATGCGAAGGGCTACACACCGCTTGATGTATTGATAGGCCAGGACAAAACGGTTAACCCCATCACCGTTACCGGTCGCCGCCCCGACCTCGCGGCATTGCCTTTGACCTGCGAAAACACTAATACGGCGATGCCCTACATCGATCTAGTGAACGAGATTCTTGAATACTACATCGCGAACTCGCAGCTTGATGCCAAAGCCGCTTACGACACTGGCACTGCCACTACCGCCGATCTCACGGCTGAGCCGCAGAATATTCTTCCTTCCGTCTATAACGGGCCTCTCAAGCAAGCAGCCTACCCACTCAATTTGCCATTTGATCTATGGATAGAAACAGTCAGGGGATTCCTCAACTACTTCAACGCACCGCTAGCTCAGGTATTGCGTGTGCTCCGTCCGGCCAACTCGCTCGAACTTTTCTCCGACGGAAAAAATTTTCCATACTATAATGCACAAATATTGTCGGAGTCTCTGGGCCTTTCTCCGTCCGAATACGGCGTTTTGACCGTCGCGGACTCAACCTCCGTGACTAACTGGTTTAAACTTTACGGTTACAGTGCCGAACCCACCGCCCTGAGCGAGTTGAAGTCTGCCAAAACACTTTCCCAAAGGCTGGGGTTGAGCTACCAAGAACTCACCGATCTGGTCACTACCGGATTTCTGAATCCGTCGCTCTACGCATTGACTTTTCAGTTCAAGCGTTACGGAATTGAAATGAGCGATGCCTTCAGCTATACCAATCAACCTGGCTACCCTGCTTTGACCGGGCAAGCCAAGACCGATTTTGAGGCGCTGCTAGACGGCATCACCTTGAAGTACAAAAACCAAAACAACTCATCCACATTCAACGCTCGAACTTGGCTAAGTCTGCTTCTTCCTGCGAATTTTTCCAAAAAAGTCCTAGTGCTTGACGATCCAAACTCCGGTTGCGATTTCAGTGGCACTATTCTGCAATACGCCGACGGTTCTCCTGCCGTCGTTCTCGACTATCTTCGCTTCAATCTATTCACTCGCCTGTGGAAGAAATTGGGCTGGACCCTGGACGAAACTGATCGTGCGCTGCAACTTTTCTTCCCGGCAAATCTTCCGCCGTGGGGTGATCCCGCCTTTTCCACCGCGTTCGGTTCAGCTTGGAAGACGGCTCTGGTCTATCTGGCGCATCTCGACGATCTCAACAACACTCTGACACCCGCTCTAGGACGCATCGCACTGCTGCCTTTCTGGGCAAACCTGCCAGTGATAGGCGACGATCCGCTCTATGCGCAACTCTTCCTGACATCCAGCACACTGAACAGCGATTGGGCTTTCGACGATCCCAACGGTCAGTTTCCCACACCGTTGACAGATTTTGCGACAGCCCCACCCTCCACTTTAGCGGCGCACCAGCCGACAGTTCAGGGCGTTTTGGGCATCACTGCGGACGAGGTTGCCGCCATTCTCGCTGATGCCGGTGCCGCCGCCACTACCGTGGCAATTCTTGTCGGCGGGAGCAACACCATTGTTCCCAGCTTCACGCTGGACAATCTTTCCATTTGTCATCGCTACAGTTCCTTGGCTAAATGCTTACAATTATCCGTACAGGAACTGATCAATTTAAAGGACTTATCTGGCTTGGACCTGTTTCAGCCATTGTCGGGAAATCCGCTTACCGCTCTGGCCGATGACAGACTCTACACCCAGATACTATTGTTCGTGAAGCAAGTTGCCGCTGTGCAGAACAGCGGCTTTAGCGTGGAAGACCTGCAATACCTCTTGCGACATCAATTTGACCCGGTGGGAAAGTATCAAAACGATCCCAACACGCAGACGGCGCTAGTGCAAACCTTGTCCAACGGACTGCGGCAAATTCAGGCTCAGAACGCAGTGCCATCGCCAGCGGCGCTCTTGGGCATGTCCGAAAGCCTGATCGACCAGACCCTTTCCCGTCTTTTGCCTGCAGGCATGTTAACCAGTCTCTTCGCCTTGCTCAGCGACTCGCGGACCTACACCGTCAGCACCAGACCCGTCCTCCCGGCGAACCAGATTGATCCCAAGCCTTTTGCATCGGAGAGTGCGCTTTCGTTTAACTATGATCCAGTCTCAGACACGCAATCTGTGACTTATACGGGCTTGCTTCTTAACTGGAAAAAATCCCAGCTTGAACATATTAACAATACGCCGCTGTTTAGCAGTCTACTTGATCAATTGCAGACTGCCGCTCAACAGTCGCTAGTCCAGCGCGTGGGAGATTTTCTGGGTGTTTGGGCCAGTCTTGCGGAATACCAGGCTGTTCAAACGGGTTTGCCAGCAGGGTTACCTCCCGACAAGCTCATGCCGCTAGACCCCGCGCTCACGCTAAGCTATGACGCAAGCGATAGCCTGCAATGGCTCGGTTATCGCGGAGTTCTCACCGATGCGAAAAAGAATGTCTTGACCTCACTTGCAATCCCCCCTCCGCTGTCCACAGTTATGGCAACGCTGCTCAACACTATCCAGCAGCAAACCCAGCCCGCTTACTCACAACTGGTTGGAACCATCCTAGCTATGTGGGTGAATCTGCACACCTACGTTTCCATGCAGAACGCAGCCAATGCTTTCGATTCCGTTGCGTTTTTCGATGCGCTTGCCGCTGCCCGGCAAAATGGGACCATCACCGACCCATTTCCTCAGCTTCAATTCAGCTACGATCCTACGGCTAACCAACAGACACTGACCTGTATGGGCGTGCTGACGGATGCCATGCGCTTGCAGTTGTTGAATTTACTGCCTGCATCGCCGCTTCTCGGCAGTCTTCTACAGGATGTTCGCAACCAAGTTGTGACAATGTTCCAGATGCTGGCCGACGGCCTCCTCAGCGTGACAGCAAACGATCTCGACACCTATGTAAAGCCGTTTGTCGGTATTGATGCCTCCAAACAGCGAAAGCTCGTCAAAGCCGAACTGGTACAGGCGTTTCTTCCTCTCCTTGCGCAAAAACTATCGCGCGAACTCGTACTCCAAACCCTGTCTGCCAATCTCGCATCCGATTCGAATTTGATCGAAGCCTTGGTCACCGATGCGGCACTGCTGTCCGACCCTACCAACACCGGAACCTCCTTGTTGGAGACGTTTCTCTCCGTCGGAAAACAAGGTGTCAGCGCTCTCTTTTACACTTCAACTGATGGCACAGGCGCTTTCCAATCCGGAGGAATCGCGGTTACTCCAGACACTGCCGATCCCACCAACAGCAAGACCGGAACGGCAAGTGCCCATTTTGAAGGCTATCTGCAGGTTCCGACCGATGGACCGTATCGCTTTTTCGCCGAACTCGGCGATACTGGTGCCGCTGCGGCATTACAGATTGACTCGCCCGATCCCACAGCTTTACTCGCAAACCC
This sequence comes from Candidatus Methylumidiphilus alinenensis, assembly GCA_003242955.1. Taxonomy (GTDB): domain Bacteria; phylum Pseudomonadota; class Gammaproteobacteria; order Methylococcales; family Methylococcaceae; genus Methylumidiphilus; species Methylumidiphilus alinenensis. Next base: position 64,867 of record QJPH01000321.1, on the reverse strand, counting down.
GGTCATCCCAAGTTCATCGAAGGCAACAAAACCAAATGACGAAGTCAGTCAGTTTGTACAGTTGAAGGGTGGTGTGGCCTACCATTTCAGTCTGGATTTCTCTTCCCTAGGACCACACGGTGCTAGCCTCCTGATCCAAGGTGAAACCCTGCCCAAAGGTCCGCTGAGCCAGATCGTACTTTATCCCCAACAGGCATTCGTGAGTTTTAATAGGGCAAAAACGCTGTTATCCAAGGTTCTGCAGATTGTCCAGGTGACTGGCTTGGACTTGCGCGAGATCACCTACCTTACTGCCAACGCCTCGCAGTTCAGCAATCTCAAACTGAGCGCCCTGCCCACACAGCCGTCTGACGATTCGCCCAAGAATGCAAGAAACCTCTTTTTCCAATTCCTGATGCTGGCTGATTATGCTGATCTTCGCAAAGGTCCAGCCGGGGGTACCGACGGACTGATCGATGTTTTTCAAGCGGCGGCGCAAAACGCTCCGCAAGAACCCAATACGCCTTGGACCCTATTGGCGAATCTCACCCGGCGCGATGCGCAAGTTGTGCATGGTGTAGCCACAGCGCTTGGCACCGATCAGCATTTTAGCAACAACCTGGGCATCCGCCGACTCTGGGATGCTTTGCAACTGGTACAACTCGTGGGAATTCCTGTCTCCGTGCTCACCGTTGCCACATTCGTCGCTTCCTTGAACCCGCCCCCAAGCTTCGCCCCGGGCCAGATCGCCGCCAGCTTCAAGAATGCTGTACAGGCAAAATACACTGCAAGTAGCTGGAGGCCCATTGCGCAGTCGGTGTTCGATAAACTTCGCCAAAAGAAACGCGATGCCCTAGTCGCCTATCTTGTGCAACACCTATCGCTGGAAAACTCCAACCAACTCTTTGAGTATTTCCTCGTCGATCCTGGCATGGAACCCGTGGTGCAAACCTCCCGCTTGCGTTTGGCGATGTCTTCGGTGCAGACCTTTATTCAGCGTTGCTTGCTGAATTTGGAAAACGCCAACACCAACCCTGCTCTGAATGTTTCGCCCTCAGCCATTGATGCCGACACATGGGAGTGGATGAAACGTTATCGTGTTTGGCAGGCCAACCGGGAAATTTTCCTCTACCCCGAAAATTGGATGGAGCCGGAACTTCGCCTCGACAAGTCTGATTTGTTCCAGACCCTGGAGGGTACATTGCTGCAAGGCGATGTCACCAGCGATCTGGTGGAAACCGCCTTGCTCCAGTACTTGCAAGACCTTGATGTCCGAGCCCGCCTTGACATCGTCGCCTCCTATCTGGAACAGAGCCTTTCCGCCAACGGCGTTAGCATCCTCCACGTTCTTGGACGCACCTACTCCCACCCGCACAAATACTTCTATCGCACCTACGCCAGCGGAGCCTGGTCGGCTTGGGAAGCGGTCAACGTCGAGATTCAAGGCGACCACATTGTCCTCGCAGTGTGGCGAGGAAGACTAAACGTCTATTGGGTGACATTCATTTCACAGACCCAACCTCCTCAGTCTTCCAATAACAACAATCAAGGAAAGGGGGTGGGCAGTCTTAATTTTGGAGAACTGGCAACCGACATTTTCAGTGCCCAGGCGCAGCCCCAAATCAAGTTGCAATTGCATTGGAGCGAATACTTGCATGGCAAATGGAGCAACACCATCTCCACTGATATCAACCGGTTCCAAGCAATCATAGTGCCTCAGGATTTCGATCCAAGGAATGTTCCCATTCACGTCTCCAAGGAAGTTGATGCCAGCGGTGGCGAAGGTGCGATCAAAATCCATCTCGATCTTGCCTATCCTGATGATGGTGCGTCTTTCCGAGTCACTAGCAAAAATTGCAATCCGGACTTTAACGAACAATACTGGGAACCCGCTCCCGAGATGGTTTACAACGCAACGGGAGTTGATGCAACGCTTTACACAGGATCGGGTAGTTTGGCCGTGAGCTTTCAAAATAACCTCTCAATTTACGGCACCAGCACCCCCGAAAATGAAACGATTCTTCAATCAGCCAAAAACTTCGCGATCCTACCCTGTTCCAACCCCGTAGTGCCGTCCCCATTTCTCGACCCAAAAGACCCTGCTTACCAACAAGCGGGGAGTCTGGTGAGTCCGTTTTTCTACAAGGACACGGGTGATCCATCCAACAGTAATGAACTCACCTTCTTCGTACAACCGTCCCTGACAGAAACAACGCTACAGGAATGGAGTGGATGGGCCATTCCGCCAGCGGTTCCAGTTAAAAATTGGAACATTGGGAGCTTGGTTGGCCAAGTTCAAGTGATCTCGCAGGTGCCTGTAGCCGGTCCGTTTCCCGTGAACCCGGTCGACCCCGCCTATTCCGTTTATCCGCTGCTCGACATGACCGACTGGGTGACAAATTCCTCAACTGCTGTGTTGTTCGGGAACCTGGCAATCGGTAAGAATGGTGGAATAAATCTGGGTGTCAGCACTTCCTCGGTCATGCCTAGTGGTTTGCTGAACCCAAGTGGTGTTGTGACCAGTGGTTTGGTTTCGGGAGGCGTGACAGGTTATTCTTCGGCGGGTTTGCCCGCCAGTCAGTCAATGAATCTTGTAGGTGGGCAAGGGATAAACTTGAATTTACTGGCGAACATTAACCAGTCGCTACGAAATTCATCTACGACAACAGTCGCCACGATGTCTCTGCAATCGAAATCCTAACGGAGAATGCCATGTTTCTATCCAAAAGCTTTCATAACATGATCGACGCGGATGCGAGAGCCCACCAGTTGTATGTGCAAAACGCAGGGTGGACTGCATTCCCCACCTATATCTCGTTCGAGAGAATAAACCTCAATTATCAGTTTTTCCCCCATTTCCATCCTTACGTCGCCGTCAACCGGGCAGCCGTGCCAATGATGAAGCTGTCTTTGCTTGAGCGCTTGAAAGAAGGTGGCCTGCCGGAACTTGAAGATTCCGATACTCTCTACATGCCGCAGCCCAATCCCCCTCCGGGTCAACCAAAGCAAGCTTTAGTGGTCATTCCAAACAGCACACGGGCATCGCTGAGTGCCAGCATTGCTGCGTTACGCCCCTCGGACAACTCGACACTAGCCTTGACGGCTGGCACTCCGCTAACCCTAGCCGATAACACCCTAGTCACAGTCCCGAAGGGCACATTGGTTTATCATGCCGACGGATCGACATCCAATTTGGCGGCAGATACTTCTCTGACGCTTCCGGGCCAAATCCCCTTCGCTTATTCCAGCGGAATTCAGATCACTGGCACTGGCATTATCGTTCCTGATTTCACTGCCGTTACCTTGCCCAATGGCGCAAGCTCTGCGGTTCTCACCGCCGATGGCTCACAACTGAATCTGCCCAATGGAACTGTCATAAGCCTGCGTAGCGGTCTCCCCCTTCCGTTTTTCTATGAAGGCATCTTCGACAATACCCACTACAACCCCTCTCTGTGGGTGCAGCAGCCTTATCCTGTAAAAAATCTCGATTTCTCTTCGAGTGGTGCCTACTCGATTTATAACTGGGAACTCTTCTTCCACTTCCCACTACTGGTAGCTGTCCACCTGAGCCAGAATCAAAAATTCCAAGATGCCCAAAAATGGTTTCATTACATCTTTGATCCCACCGACAATAGCCTTGGGCCGACTCCCGAACGTTTCTGGAAAGTTCAGCCTTTTCAGTACACCGATGTACGAATGATTCAAGATATCCTCGTCAATCTATCAAAGCCCCAGGATCCACAACTCTATGCGGAAACTATCAACAGCATTGCCAGTTGGCAAAGCAATCCCTTTCAGCCTTGGGCTGTTGCTAAATTTCGTCCCACGGCCTACAGGCTAAAGACGGTGATGGCCTACTTGGACAACCTGATTGCTTGGGGCGATTCCCTGTTCCAGCAATACACCATCGAAACCATCAATGAAGCCACACAAATCTACATCATGGCCGCCAACATTCTCGGTCCTAAGCCTCAAGCTGTCCCCAATAAGGGGGCGGTTAAAGCACTGACTTATGGCGATCTTCGCGGCAAGCTTGATGGCTTTGGGAACTCACTTGTTGAAATGGAGGTCGATATGCCGTTCGACATGACACCTACTTCAGGGACTGGAACCGGTCCCAACGGATCGCAAATTCTGCCCAGCATCGGACAAACCCTGTATTTTTGCATCCCGCGAAATGATCAGTTCCTCGCCTACTGGGACAAGGTCGCCGACCGGCTGTTCAAAATTCACAACAGCCTCAACCTGCAAGGGGTGTTCCAGCGCCTTCCTTTATATGATCCGCCTATCGACCCCGCGCTGCTCGTCCGTGCCGCCGCTGCGGGCCTGGATGTCAGCGCCATCGTCAGCGGACTAAATCAGCCTTTGCCTCTTGTGCGCTTTCAATTGCTGATATCCAAGGCTACAGAAATTTGCCAAGAGGTAATATCCCTGGGATCAAACTTGCTCTCGGCGATTGAAAAACAGGATAACGAATCCATCTCCCTGCTTCGCGCCCAGCATGAAAACAAGCTTCTCCAGTTGGCTGAAATGATCAAGTATTCGCAGTGGCAGGATGCCCAGAAGTCTACGCAAGCACTACAACTCTCGTTAGCCACCGCCATCCAGCGCTATTCTTATTACCAGAAACTTTTAGGTCGCACGGATGCACAGATTCAGGCCAGCATTCCGCAACTTGACGCTCTGGACACAGGCAGCCTGCAAAACCTCAATTTCTCTCAATTAGATTCTGGCAGCGAGCCTCAGATGTCCCTTGATCCGATCAGTCCCGATATTTCTCTAAAATCCACTTCGGTCAGTGATGGTGAATTCAAAACGCTTAGCAATCATGAAGTGGGGGAGTTGAAGAAGCTCGGCTTAGCTCACGATTTCCAGGAAACTGCCAACGGCATTAATGTCCTGGGTTCCGTACTCGCGTTGATTCCTCAATTCAAGACTCATGTCCAACCCATGGGCTGTGGTGCGACGATTGACTTTGGTGGACATCATCTTAGCTTTAATTCCGAAGCTCTAGCTTCCGCCGCAAGGGCTGTAGCCGATCAGTTCTCCTATGAAGCAGGCAATGCAGCCAAACTTGGCTCCTACTCACGTCGCGAACTGGATTGGACCTTTCAGGGCAATACTGCCAAAGCTGAGATCAACCAGATTATCAAACAGATTCGTGGCGCACAGATTCGCGAGGCAATCGCCAATCAGGAGTACACAAATCACCAGGCCCAAACGGGCAACGCACAGCAGATCATCGACTTCCTGGAAGGCAATCCCGTCGAAGGCGTCTCCCAAGTTAAAGAAACCACCGTTGGCTTTTACGCTTGGATGAAGCGCGAGGTCAAGGCTTTGTATGCCAACGCGTTTCAGCTTGCCTTTGAGGTTGCCAAAAAATCGGAGCGCGCCCTGCAAAACGAAATAGGCGATTCCTCGCTCGCCTACATTCGGTACAACTACCTCGACGGCAACGAAGGATTGCTGGCTGGCGAAAAACTGTTCTTCGATATCAAAACCATGGAGATGGCCTATCACGATTTGAACCAACGCGAGTACGAACTCACCAAGCATGTCAGTCTGTTGCAGATCGATCCCATCGCGCTAATCCAACTCCGCGCCACCGGCTCATGCGCCTTCACCGTACCCGAGGAAGCCTTCGACCTCGACTGTCCGGGACACTACTTCCGCCGCATCAAGTCCGTGGCCCTGACGATCCCTTGTGTCGCCGGTCCTTACACCAGCGTCAACTGCACTCTAAGCCTGCAAAACAGCGCCATCCGCACCAACACCGATCTGCCGGGCAACAAATACTACCGCCAAGGGCCAGACGATAAACGCTTTAATGACTATTATGGGACACTGCAATCCATCGTCACCAGTTCCGCGCAATCCGACAGCGGCCTGTTTGAAACCAATCTTCGCGACGAACGCTATCTGCCCTTCGAATACGCGGGAGCTGTCAACAGCCAGTGGCAAATCACTCTGCCCTCTGATGTCCAACAGTTCGACTTCGACACCATCACCGATGTCGTCCTGCACATTCGGTACACAGCCCGAGAAGGCGGTGACGTACTTAAAGCCGCAGCAGTTGGCAACTTGAACAGGCTAATCAAAAATGCGCAAACTGTCGGCTCGGTCCGTTTATTCTCCGTCCGCCATGAGTTCCCGTCGCAATGGTCGAAATTCAAGAGTGTCGCCATTGGCGGTGCGATTCTTACCACTGAACTCCAACTGTCTTTCTTCCCAGAGCTTTATCCTTTCTGGTCGCGGGGAAGAATCGTGGGCAGCAATCAACTCAAGGCGGTCGAGTTTTTCGCCGAAATGCCCCCGAAAGACACCACTGCCTCAATCAACATGAATGACAAAGCCGACAAAACCGGGAATACATATATTCTAGCTAGGAATCCATTGTTGGGGAATCTGCTGGTCGGTTCCTTGCCCAGCAAAGGTAAAGCCCTGCCTGCCGCCATCACCGACAGCACTCATCCTCCGCTCACGCTGTACTTTGACAATAACGTGATGGAGGATTTGTGGCTGGCGATTACCTGGGGCATCTAGGCTCGGCAAGCTCGATGTCGAGGCGTTTTATTATCTGCTGGCATCCGGCGTGTTGAAGTAGCTGGGCTTGTCCGGCACAGGTGGACATATAGCCTCTTGATATTTCACTAAAGGTAGTAAAGAATGCCCCAGTCCAGTGAAACATCCCAGATAAGTCAGCCCCATTGCCGCGGCAACGCCAAAGTGTAGAAAATAAATTCCGCCAATGCTGAGTATTCCCGGAACAATGCTGGTGATAAAGTTTTTTTCCATAGTGTCCTCAAATTCATCCATAAACCGGAAGAGGAGTTCTAGGTGTTGCAATGTGCCATCCATAAAAATGATCTCGGCCGTGTCTATGGCAGCAGTGGAAGCCCCTTTGAGTGAAATCGACAATTGGGCGGATTTTAAAGCGATGGCATCATTAATGCCGTCTCCGATAAAACAAACAAAATCGCCTTCCTCCCGCAATTGCTTAACGAGTCCAGCCTTGTGTTGCGGCAAGGTTTCGGAAAAATAGTTTTCAATTCCTAAGGTTTCCGCCATTCGTCGCGTGGGTTCTTCATAATCGCCCGATATGATGGCTAATTTGAACCCCCGCTGTTTCAAGTAGCGGATAACACTGGCCGCTTCCGGGCGAATAGTCGGCTGCATCTCCAAAATGCCTGCGAGATGCCGGTCGATGCTGACGTAAATGAGCGAATGGCTGTTTGTTTCTGCTTGCCGCTGAATAGATTCGATGTTTTCAGGCAAGCAAATGTCCTGCTGTTGCAAAAAGCGAGAACTGCCCACCCTGATGACCTGCCCATTTACCATGACCTTGATTCCGTAGCCGACTTGATAGCTTGCTTCATCTGATTCGGGCAACTCCAGTCTCTGCTCCGATGCCTTGTCCAATATCGCCTTCGCAATAGGGTGCGATTGCCGGTATTCTGCGGCGGCGGCATACGTTAAAACGGTGTCCGCCGAGTGCTCGCCAAAACTATGAATAGTTGCCACTGTGGGTTGTTCAAGCGTCAGTGTGCCTGTTTTGTCAAAAATGATCGTATTCACTTGCCGCAGCGATTCGAGCGCGCGTCCATCCTTGATGAGTATCCCATGATGCGCCAAGATTTGCGAATAAACCAATGCACTGACCGGCCCCAGTATTCCCATGGCCGCCCCTGTTCCCGACCAAAGCACCGCTGTGGCAGAATTTAACCCGAGCAACGGCAACGTAACCGCACTGAGGCCGACAGTAAACGGAATAAAACGGTCAGATATTTTCCTGCCCCGCGTTATCAACGTATCCTTATAGCTTTGTGTATAATTGAGAAGCTGGCCGATTTTAGCCGCGAATGTGGTTTTGCCGGCAGTTGTCACTCGAATGTTAATGCGTCCTGATAATAGTAAAGTTGAGGCAAAGACCTTGTCTCCAGTAGCGGCTTCAACAGGCCGGCTTTCTCCCGTTAATATGTGTTGGTCAATGCTGGCCTCACCAGACTGGATTGTTCCATCAACTGGGATGACTTCCCCGGCATTGACAACGACGACATCATCGACTTGAACAGCATTAAAATCCAGTTGGATTTCAACACCATCCGTCAATACCCAGACTTGTTGGGGATGCTCCACAAATGTGTTGATTAATTGGCGTTGGGCACCCCCTTCCACCTTGTCTATGATTTTCGCAAAGAAACTGCCCATGACACCGGCAAAAGCAGCCAACACCAATTGACCAGATGCTAACATGCCCATCGTCATAGCCAAACCGACCAGATTAGCGCTCAAGTAATGCTTGACTTTAAAATCCTTCCATGTGCGTACAAACATGCGGCGAGACAGATACAATACGCCTAGCGCCCCAAAGATGGAAAAAACAGGATAGATACCGCCCAGCAAGGCAAGCAGTGCTGCAACGATGGCTAAACCCATCCGCCGATTGGCTTTTAGCCGCTCTTTTTCAATCGACTCAAGAATTCTAGGATCAATATCCACTTGAAGTTGCTGCCGTCCATTCGCCTCCATTGCGCCTTTGATGTCATTCAGCAATTGCCTGACGCTAAACGGACGCATCGACATTGAACTGGCCTGGCGGGTTGGCAACTCGTCGTGCGTAAGTAACTGCGCCAGATTATTTTTCTGTTGCCTTTGTTGGTACCAGTATCCGGCTCCCGTGAGTAGGGCTATTTCAACTAGCATGAAAGCAATTCAACCGTCCCCTGACTGCCATTGACCCTTACCTTGTTTCCGGTTCTTAGTTTCATTGTGGCGGACCCCGTACCCACAACGGCAGGAATCCCCAGTTCCCTTGCAATGATGGCGGCGTGTGAAAGAGGCGCGCCAATATCGGTGATAATCGCGGCCGCACGTGGAAACAAGGGGGTCCAGCCGACATTTGTAAATGATGTCACCAGAATCTCGCCAGTCACGAACTCGTCCATCCGTTGATGAGATGTCAGCACCCGAACCGTCCCTTCCACCAAGCCGGCGGAGCCTGGGAACCCCCTGAGGAGCTTGTCGTCTTCGACCTGATGGCTAGAGGGGGTCTCGCTAAAGTAATCAGTCCGGCGATTTGGCAGCTTTGCCCAGCGGAATGGATCAATAGGCCCCGAAATCAAGTTGGGCAGGGGCGGAAGGGCGGTATAGGCCGCATAGGTTTCCCTGCGCGGGGCAATATGTTCCAAAACTTGCCTATCACCCTGCAAAAACCGGATTAACTCATTCTTGCTGAGGTAGAAAAGATCATCCGCCGGTAGGCGATTGATCGCCGCCGATTTTTCCACAAATTTTCGCATGACCCAAGCCTGACGGAAATTTTCGGATTTGGCTAGCTCGCGGTTGTGTGCACGGGTGATCGCGGCTGCGCACAGCTTGCGCAATTTGCCAACTTGCTTCGGCTGTCGCTGTTCAAGGATTTTCCAGATTCTGTCACGGTTTTCTTTCTGTTTGAGAAGGAGAGAGTCGGGGTCAGCATCCCGCCACTGGCCGATCAGTTTGTTGATCCAGTCAGTGTCTTCCGCTGTCCTTGGCGCGGCCATTTCTGCTTCATCCGGCCCCCTGTGGCCGTAACGCCGGATAAACTCTTCCCTAGTGATTCTCCCCTTGACCAGCGCGGAAATACCCATTAAGGGTGCCATGCTTTGCAACTGGCCGCCGCCGTCCAGGCCAGACAAAATGACTCCGATCTCTTCCGCATCCAGCACACCAGACAAGGTGGATTTCAGTTTATATTGCTGCTGAACAAACTGATTGCCGACAAACGCAACCATAGCAAAGGTTTTAAAAATAGTCGGCTGTATATCGGCATGTATCCTGAGCAGATCGGAATTATTCTTGGATTGCTCGATTGCCAGAAACATTGATTCACACCAGGCAGGGCATTCCTCTTTCGCCCAAACTAAGAATTTGTTGAGTCCCAGAGCGGATTTTAGTGAATGGCCAGTTTGCCTTAACATGAATCCAATGCAGTCTGACCACGAAAGCGGAACAACGGGAATGTCGATGTGATCTGGGACATTGCCCAAGAACAGATCAAAGCTATTTAAAATGTCTCTGCGCTGTTTTCCCATTTTCCTGAAAATTGAGTAAACAAGGCTGATATTAAAATAGCTTCGACCGGCTACCAGCCCAACCATAAAATGCCCCCCCACCGGGCCTACATTACCCTCGACGACTTCACGAAAAATAGACCATGTGAAGGGGGTGATGACATTGCCAAAAAGCTCTCCAAGATTAGTATTGCACCAGAGGTAATTGCCTTTGAGCGAGTCATTCCATACCTCTGGCGTATGTGACAGATGGGTAATGGGACGGCTCTGAAGAAGAAAAAGCCTGTCTTGATGAACGGCCCATTCAATATCTTGGGGAAACTGGCATTCGCCCACCAGCTTGGATGCCATCGAAAGCAATTCCCGCTGATAAGGCTCGAAATAGTCGGGGCCATGGTACGTGCCAGTGTCCATATGATAGGTGAAAGCACGTCCGTTTACCTTGCCCGATACGAGTTTGTCTCCCAGTCCTTCGGTCAGGTTGCCCAGCAGGATGTTGGCATCCCCGGAAATGGGATCGGCTGTAAACAACACACCGGCATAAGAAGGATCCAACATGTGCTGCACCACGACAGCCATGGTTTGAGTGCCGCTTTGACCAGTGGCATCGGTGTAAGTCTTGACACTTTCGCTTTTACCAGACTCGAATACGGCTTGAATCGCTGCGTAGAGCCCAGTTTCAGTTGCGATATTCAATATCGTCTCAAATTTTCCCGCATAAGATGCCTTGGCTGAATCCTCCGCCAGCGCGGAAGAGCGTACTGCCACTTTGCCAGTAGGGCTTGAATTGATGAGTTGATTATAGTGGGAGAGCAATTTTTCGCGTGCCGCATCCACCAATCCATGATCATCGAAAGCAGTTGACAGAATGACAAAGCCGTCAGGCACAGGGTAGCCAGACTTGTAGAGCTTCGCTAGCATGCTGCCTTTGCCGCCAGCCAGATTGGCATGTTCTTGTTCAGAAAACTGATTAAATGTATACAGCATCGGGATGTCTTCAGGTTCTGGCTACTGGCGCAATATCGTCCAGATCAAAATAGCCATTGTAATTATTCATATAAATAGCCGCACGATGGCCAAACAACACGACAGCCTGAGTTCTAGTTTCCAGCGGCTCTCCATAGCCTTTCACTCGGACGCTTGTGCCTATTGGGTAGGTATTGTTCCAATGGGCAATCTGCTGATGAATATTTTCAAATAAGGCTTGTTTGTTTGATTCTCTGGCTAAATAATCCTTTTCTATTTGCTTGACCAGCTTTGTCAACACATTGCCTGGGCCTATTTCTTCAAATCGGCACACACCTTGCCGCAATAGGTATTCCATGCTCTCTTTCCAGCGTACCGAGCCTGTGATCTGTTGCAGGAGCGTGTCGGCAATGGCGTTTTGTTGGTAAAGTCCGGCGTGAATATTGGCTATGACCGGGCATCTGAGCCTGTAAAAACTGAAAGGCTGAATATACTGCTGAAACTCGCGCTTTGCATCCGCCATGTAGCGCGAGTGGAATGCACCGCTGGTATTGAGTGGATGGAAGCGCGCACCCAATGCTTCTAGTGGAGCCTTAGATCGAGAAATATCATTCTTAGAACCGGAAATCACAGTCTGCAAGGCGGAGTTGTAGTTGGCGATGTCGATATTTTCAAGCTGGTTGTCGGCCAAACATTGTTTAAGAGAATGTTCCTCAATATTTAAAATTGCGGCCATCGCCCCCTCCCCTACCAAGCTCATCAGTTCCCCCCTCTTTTTTACGAGAAGCAAGCCATCTTCAAAACTTAGGGCGCCAGCGGCATACAAAGCATTGTATTCGCCAAGGCTGTGGCCTGCGCAGTAAGCTGGCAATTCGCCCGTTTCCTTGACTTTTGCCTGATAGGCTAACACATTTACCACATAGAGTGCCGGCTGGGTATATTGCGTCTGATTTAATAGGTTGTCTCTATTTTCTAGGCAAAAGGATTTGACAGAGTAACCCAAGATGTCATCAGCCTGCTGAACAAACCTAGGGAATTCATCAAACAACGTTCCACCCATTCCCTTGTATTGTGAACCTTGGCCAGGAAACAGGTAGGCAAGACCCTTGGTCGTCTCGGTTGACAAGTCGTCGCGCAACATATTGCACTCATGTTTGATCAGGTTGAGTAATTCAGTTTTTGCTGTTTCTATAAAAAAATGGCCACCGTCAAAAAGATGGTATTTGAAATTTTCTGTTTGTTCCGCCCATCCGAGTAAATCGGCCTCGCTTACATGAGAGTCATCTCGTCCTTTTAGGGCCAGAATAGGTACTTTAAGGGGGCTGTTCCGCCTGTGGACATAGGTTTCAAGAATCTTAAAATCAGCTCGGATTCTTGGGAGGAAAGCGGACATGATATCTTCGTTTTCCAGCACCGTTTTTGATGTCCCGTCAAACTCCCCCAGCCTGATGATGAATTCTTTGTCCGATAAATTGTAAATAGTCTGCGCCTTGGCCGGAAGGTGTGGTGCACGGTGCGATGAGGGGATGAACAACTTGGGTAATGTTAATTTTAATTTTTCTATAACTCGAATCAACTCATAACAAATCAACGCGCCAAGGCTATGTCCAAACAGTATATAGGTTTTGTTGAGATAGGGTGCCATCTCGGCAATCAAGCAATCGACAATCTGTGACACATCTGTCAATACCGGTTCAGCATAGCGGCCATCCCGACCCGGAAGTTGAATCGCTATAAGTTCGATATCATCCGGCAAGTACTCTGCCCAACGTCTAAACGCCAAGGCGCTTCCACCCGCGAAATGAAAACAGAATAAACGGATTGATGATGTCTCATCACCACAGTATCGAATTAACCACGGGCTTATAGTACTCATTATGGCTGTCATTGCGAGGGCGGTTTCCACGAGACGCTGGCAGAGGGCCGCCTTTAAGCTGATGCCTTCATGCAGACCCGACCAGACCCCGACCAAGGCAGCCAGTTTGGCATCCTAGACGAATTTGTGCAAGTACTGCCCTTGTGGCGCCCCCGTGGCTGATGCGTTTGCTGAGGAATCCGAGGCTGCTCGCCACGGCGGCGCGAGATGGGCGATTGAGCCAATGTTCTCCGATTTCAAGGGTCGGGGTTTTGAGTTGGAAGACTCGCAGATGGAATAGGTGATGAGGATGCCAACAGAAAATGTTTGACGGACTTCAATCAGATTGATACCCTGAGAAGACGCTTGGTTTGTTAACCAACTAGCCTTACACAGTGCTTTCTTAACGTTTAGCGCCAATGAGTGGTAAGCGTTCACTCCCCCTGGGAGCGAGGGTGTCTCGTCCGCTGAGGGCGGCCAAGATGGCCGCGCTCCCAGGAATAAAGCGGGGGAGTGAACGCTTACAATGAGTTACTTAACATACAGCGTTTTCTATATCTATTAGTTACTTACTTAATGTACATCCGTGTCGGCAAAGGGTTGCCGACCTACTGCGTAACAAGGGTCGTAGGGCGGCAACCCCTTGCAGCCAAAGATAAACAAAGTAATCAATCGACATTAAAAACGCTGTAGGTTCATTCAAATCGCAGAGTCTGTATGCTTAACCATGCGTAGTAATGATATAAAAAATAATGCCATCGCTATTGTCGGCATGGCTTGCCGGTTTCCGCAAGCAAACCATTATTCAGAATTCTGGAAAAACCTCAAAGACGGCAAAAATAGCATTCGCGAGATACCCTCATCCCGTTGGGATGAGGCTGTTTACTCTGCCGAATTCAAAGCGAGCAACAAGAGCGCAAGTAAATGGTGCGGCCTGTTGGACGATATTGACCGTTTTGATGCCGAGTTTTTCGGGGTATCAGCCAAGGAAAGCAAATGCATGGATCCGCAGCAGCGCCTTCTTTTGCAGGAAACCCTGCACTGCATTGAAGATTCAGCCATCCCGCTGGCAACGCTTAGGCAAAAAAAAACCGGTGTCTACATCGGTGTCATGGCGGTGGACTATCTAATTGAGTCCACCGCAAAAGATGTTGTAACCGATGGCTATGCCTGCCTAGGCAATTACGAATGCATTCTGGCGAATCGCCTGTCTCACCTCTTCAATTTTCGAGGCCCTAGCTTTTCAATTGATGCAGCCTGCGGTTCATCTTTGGTAGCCATGCACCAAGCCAAGCTTTCTCTGCTGTCAGGCGAAGCCGACTACGCCATAGCGGGCGGTGTCAGCCTGGACCTGCACCCTTGGAAATACATTGCTTTTTCTAAAGCCCGGATGCTTAGCCCAGATGGACAATGCAAAACTTTCGACTCGGACGCAAACGGTTATGTGCCAGGCGAAGGCGTAGGTGTGGTCCTGCTGCAAAGGTTGGAAAACGCTCTTCAGGAGAGAAACCATATTTACGGCATCGTGCTAGGATCGGCTGTCCACCATGCAGGCAATACCTTGTCCATCACTTCGCCCAGCATCCAGTCCCAACAACATCTCATTGAAGAAATTCTAATAGAGAATTGTGTCAATCCTGAGACTATTTCCTACGTTGAAGCCCACGGGACTGGAACCTCCTTGGGCGACCCCATTGAGGTGGCTGCACTTTCTCGGGCATTCGAAGCGCACACGTCTAAAAAAAATTTTTGCTGCCTCGGTTCGGTCAAAAGCAATATCGGGCATCTGGAAGCCGCCGCAGGGGTCGCCAGCGTAATAAAGGTTTTGCTGATGATGCGGCATCGGCAGATACCGCCAACGCTCAATGTGGTCCGCCCCAACCCTCTACTTTTCCTTGAAAATTCACCATTCAAGCTGTCCTTGAAATGCGAGGAATGGAAGTCCGATGCCGATGGGGGACGCTTGCGCGCAGGGATCAGTTCGTTTGGGTTTGGTGGCACGATATCCCACATTATCCTGGAGTCTCCCCCTGAGACTGAATCTCGGCGATCTTTGGTCGGCAGTTTTCCTTTCCTGCTGTCGGCAAAGACCGAACATTCGCTGTTAGCGTTGCGGGACAAATGGCTGGCACCCGACTGGCAGGATGATTTTCGCAAAATACCCGTGCTCGATTATTGTGGCTCACTGGGGACGGGACGGGAACATCATGAGTACCGCTGGGCTTGCCTTACCAAAAACCATGAAGATTTAACAGCACAGATCGATACCCTCAAACACGTTTCACGCCCTTCCCATGCTGATTGGCTGCTCCACATAGGCGATTCCGCTTGGAGCGGGTTAAACGAGATCAAACCCTTTTTCCGGCAGACATCCCTAATGCGGGAAAAATACAATCAATTGAAGTGCGCCATGGCATCCTCGCCTTGGTTTAAGCATGAAAGGCCGCGTCTGCAAGTGAGTTGGACAGAGGCAACGCAAGCGGCGCAGACATTTATGGTTAACTACCTGTATTTATCTGGCTTGATGGATTGGGGGTTTGCTCCTGCCCTAATTGCCGGCAGTGGCTTAGGCGTCTGGCAGAGCTTGGCCCTGTCCGGCATGCTTTCTCCGGTTGATGTGCTTGCCGTTTTACATGGCAAAATATCCTTGGAACAAATCAAGCTCTCGTCGCCTGTCCTTCCATTTTATGATGCAGTGGATGGGCAGATTCTTAACCCTGTGCGTTTTCAACAAGCCTATTTCATTGATTTGCTTGAAAACGTGGACATTGCCACGGATGACTGGACGGATTATCTGGAAAATGCGCGGACCTTGGAAAAAAGCCAGCATACGTTTAAAAGCTACTTGAATGATTGGATGCCCCATCTACAAGCCAAGGGCTTGAACATTGAAAAGCTGCTGTCCCAACAAGCGCTTTCTTGGCCTGAAAAAATCCTAGGAACCCTTATTATTCAAAGCTCTCTATTAAAATTGTATCGCAAATGGGGTCTTGCTCCTAAAGGCAGGATCGAAGATCCTTGTTTGCGGGAGCTTGCCCATTTGCTTGCCAGCGTGGATATTGATAACGGAGCCATTGCCGATCTTGTTTTTGGTGACGTGTCGGGCCTTTCCCGCGTAGTTGACGATCTGAACGGCAGGATTTTGGGCAACTTGCACCGGCAGGATTTTCCTCTGCTATATCAGCAGAATACACTGCCTGCCGCTTTGGCGGACTTCCCCGCATGGTTGGCGAAGTTCCGGCAAAACCCATCTGTCCGGCCTCCGACTGAAGGACGCGCCTGTTTGCAGTTTGGGGCAACTGACCAAGCGAACGCGCTTTCCCCTGCCATACGGATAGACAGGCCCATCCCCTTGGCGGAGGCTTGCCTGGCCCTGTGGCAAGCAGGTGTGGACATCGATTGGAGCCATTATTTTCTGTCCAAGCCATTTCACAGAGTCTCTTTGCCCAGTTATGAATTTTCCGGTACTGCCTACTGGTTACCGAAACAGAACGACGTAGTCAGGCATAATATGCTAATTCGGGATCAACAAAACCTTAATCGATTTACACGCCAGTTGTCTCCCTTGGAAGATGCCGTTATTCGTGACACTGTCGTCGAAGGGCAATGCATTACACCTAGCCCTTTGCGTCTGGCGTTGGCTCTGCAAGCGGCTAAAACCAAACTTTCCCAAGCGGTGAACCGTTTAGATGATGTTTATTTCCCAAATCCCGGCATCATTGAAAAAGCTGTCAGTTTAGCCGTTGAGATTGGCGATGGGGGCGACTTCAAGCTTGTCGAGAACCGTGGCGGTGACGCCAAAGAGAAGGTGTTGGCAAAGGGGCGAGCCGTTCAGTCCGCTTCAATCGAGCCTTCCCGGTATGAGCCGGTCGCTAGTACGATAGACCACACGATAGGCGAAGAGGCTGTCTATGCTCTTTTTTGGCAGTGGGGATATCAGTACGGTCCCGGCATGAGGCTGATCAAAAAAATCGAGCAAACCGAAAACGCCTTCCTGATTCGCATTCACGCAAAACCTACTTGCGAAGCCGAACAGACGGGATTGGATCCGTTCATATTGGACTGCATGTTCCAAGGGGTGTTTTACGCAGGGCACGTGCTGGGCGACTTATTGCAGAACCGCTTTCTGTATGTCCCCATTAGCATCAAGCGCCTGACTTTGCTTTCCGATGTGACCGGAGATTGTTATGCCGTCATCGAAAAGGCGGATGTCCATATAACCGCAGAGAGTGACATTCGCTTAAGCTTTAACGCCTATGATATGCAGGGAAAGCAGATTTTGGCGGTCGATACCATCTATTTCCGTCGAGTCCGACGCGATTTCCTGTCACTTTCTGCGCATAAACAAGATTCGCTGGAAACCAAGCCCCGTCAAGCTCGTCACGACACGACTTTGCTGCTGCCCACAGCTTTGCAATATTTCAAGGCGGTTTTCGCCGAAGCCCTAGGGCAGCCCGGCGGGAATATGGGCGATGACGCAAGATTCCAAAGCATAGGCGTTGACTCGCTGATCAATCAAGATATTGTCGAAAGGCTGGCGAAGGTTTTCCCCGAACTGCCCAGTACGATCTTGTTTGAATACACCAGCATCAGACAACTGTTGGGGTATTTCGTCAAAAACCATGAAAGCAAACTCAGCGAAGTGTTGGGTCTGCCCTTGCTGGAAACTGTCGAGAGCAATCCTCCGGAGGTAAAGCCTCCGCTTCCAGCGTCCGCCGCAGAGTTGGCATGGGTGGCCAGTGCTAGCAAGCACGATGCAGGCAGCGCCGAAACTGCAAGCTTCGAGCCTATCGCCATCATTGGCTTTAGCGGTCGCTTTCCACAGTCGCCCAATCTTGATGCGCTTTGGGAAAACCTGAAGCAGGGTAATAACTGCATTAGCCAGGTGCCGCCGGAAAGATGGGACTACAAGGATTACTTCGACCCAGAAAAACAAAAGGGCAAAAGCTACACCCAGTGGGGAGGCTTTTTGGAGGGTTTCGACGAGTTCGATCCGCTTTTTTTCAACGTTACGCCGAAGCAGGCGCAATTGATGGATCCGCAGCAACGCATTTTTTTGCAAGCCGCTTGGAGCAGCATCGAAGACGCTGGCTATACCAGGGCCAGCCTGCCCAAAAACACGGGGGTTTTCGTTGGCGCAACAACCAATACCTATGGCTTGTGGGATGTGCGGCAGTCGCAAGCGGACAGTCCGCACTGCCCGGACACCGACTTGTATGACATCGCCAACCGCGTTTCATACTTTTGCGATTTCCAGGGGCCGAGCATGAGTGTGGACAGCGCCTGTTCGTCGTCGCTGAGTTGTGTCCATCTCGCCGTGCAAAGCTTGCGGCAGAAAGAATGCGAAATGGCCATAGTCGGTGGTGTCAGCCTGACCTTGCATCCTCATCGGGTTGTCCAGTTTTGCCAGAAAAACATGCTCTCTACTGAAAACTACTGCCACCCCTTTGGCGAGGGGAAGGGCGGCTTCGTGGATGGGGAGGGCGTGGCCGCCATCGTGCTGAAACCTTTGACGCAGGCTATTAAAGACCGCGACCCCATTTATGCTCTGATTCGCGGCACTGCTGTCAATAGCGGCGGAAGAACAGGCGGCTATACCGTTCCCAGTCCGCGCGCGCAAGCCCGTCTGGTGTCGAAAGCCATTGAGCAAGCGGGCGTTTCCCCCCGTACAATCAGCTATGTCGAAACCCACGGCACAGGGACGACCTTAGGCGATCCTATCGAAATCGAAGGCTTGACGCAGGCATTTCGCCAGCATACGGACGCCAACCAGTTTTGCGCGATTGGTTCGGTGAAATCCAACCTAGGCCATTTGATCGCCGCCGCAGGCATTTCTGGCTTGCTTAAAGTGCTGTTGCAAATGAGGCACCGAACGTTGGTGCCTTCGCTTAACGCCACGCCGGCGAATGCCAAGATCCCGTTTGCCAAGACACCGTTTTACGTGCAACAGCAGGTGGCTGAATGGAAGGCAGAATACCCCCGCAGGGCGGGGGTCAGCTCATTTGGCGTCGGCGGTTCTAATGCCCATGTCATTTTGGAAGAATATGTTCCGCCCGTAGCGTCCGCACAGCCCGAGTCGGGTGCATGCCTGATTGTGCTCTCCGCTAAAAACCGCGACAGGCTGCTGGCTTATGTGAGGAAATTCCTAGATTTCCTGCCTCTGCGCCTGGGACGGATAAACCTTCATAATATCGCCTACACCCTGCAAGTGGGCAGGGAAGCGATGGAGGAGCGGCTGGCCTTGGTGGTGTCGGATATGCGTGAACTGGTGTACGCGCTGGAACAAGTATTGGCCGATGCCAAACCCCAGGATGTCGATTGTTTCCAAGGCAACACGGAAGCAGCCAAAAAGAGCCAGATGTTGCCCTTGGAAGGGGAGGCAGGCACTGCCTATCTAAAAGTACTGCTTGAGAAAAGACAACTGGCTAGTCTGGCCCAATTGTGGGTTCAGGGCGTTGATGTAGAATGGCACGGCTTGTATCCAGGACTGGACAGCCCCGCCGCCCCGCGCCGAATTTCCCTGCCTGATTACCCTTACGCCAGGCAGCGGTACTGGCTGCCGCAAA
This sequence comes from Candidatus Methylumidiphilus alinenensis, assembly GCA_003242955.1. Lineage (GTDB taxonomy): Bacteria > Pseudomonadota > Gammaproteobacteria > Methylococcales > Methylococcaceae > Methylumidiphilus > Methylumidiphilus alinenensis. The sequence goes on along the minus strand of QJPH01000321.1, from coordinate 45,449 downwards.
ACAATCCACCTAGTGCGGTCCGGCTAGGCGGCATTCGCACGGATCTGCATCCGTTGCTGGATAGCGTGGACTTCGTGCGGAGCTTCGCGCTCGATCAAGGTATGGCCTTCCAGAAGACACTGTCCCAAGCGCACTGGGTGGTCAAAGACCATCAGGTGAATGGGCAGCTTGTGCTGCCAGGGGCGGCCTACTTGGAAATTGCTTGGGCAGCGGCCGCACAAATCCACCCGGAACCGCTCAAAATTAATGACATGGTTTGGCAGGAAGCCTTGGCAATGTCGGCATCGGAAGCCAAAATCCAAGTGCTGCTTGCCAAGCAAGCCGACGGCATTGCTTTCCAAGTGCAAAGTTCCGCCAACGGCGCGACACCCAAAACGCACGCCTACGGCCAGCTTGCCGCACTGGAAAACGCTTCCCCTGACCGTCTGCCATTGCAGGACATTCAATCGCGTTGCCAGGAAACAGTGGAGCCTCAAACCTTATATGCCGAGTTCCTCGCTTCCGGGATACAGTATGGCCCCGCCTTCCAGTGCATCACCCGCTTGCAGAAAAACAGCCACGAAGCACTTGCCTTTTTGCGTGTGCCTGACCGCCTAAGCGAAGATTTTGGCCAGTATCGGCTGCACCCTGCACTGATGGACGCAGCCCTACAGACGGCACTCGCGCTGAGGGACGACAAATCGTCGCCGCAACTGCCGTTTATGGTTGAAGAGGTCGCAGCTTATCGCCCCTTGAGCATGAACATGATGGCTTATGCGCGGAAGATTGAAGCCCAGCGGGCGGACGTTTATTTGCTCGACGAAACCGGACAGGTCTGCGCACGGTTCAAAAATGCCATTTTCCAGCAGGCCAAAGACCCGCTTGGCGATTTCTTTTATGTGCCGCATTGGGTCGAAGAACCGCCCGTGCAGGCATCGCAAACCATCGTCGATGGTTTGCAGCAAACCATTCTGGCCTTTTTGCCGCCGCCGGACGATTCGGATGCGGCCTTGCGGGTTGTGGAGGCACTGCGGCGACATTATGCCGGATGCCACATAATTCCACTCCGCGAGGCCGAGTTTGATGCCAACGCCTTCCCGCAAATCCACCGCATCTACTTTCTGGCCGGCTTATTGAATCACATTCCCGATCAGCATGACCTGCGCCAGTTAGAAACTATACAGACGTTTTCCGTGCATGCCATGCACAGAATAGTGAAAACCCTAGCCCGCAGCGTACACGCCGAGGCACCGCTATGGTTCAGCGTGTTGACAGCCCAGATACACAATGTCCAAGCTGATGTCGAGGTTTTCCCGTGGGTGGCTGGTTTGGCCGGCCTGACCAAAACCTTAATTAAGGAATACCCGCACTGGCATATCAACCGCCTGTCGATGAATCCTGCCGAACTGCTCCGGGATGAAACCGTCTTAGCCAGCATGCTTGCCGAACCCCGCCACACCGGGGCCGAAGAAGTGGCCCTGCACCAAGGGCGGCGCTATGTCCGGCAAATGGACCAGGCAAGGCTGGCTCCAGTGGCACAGATGCCCTTGCGCCAGCGCGGAGTGTATCTCATCGCCGGCGGTCTCGGCGGCGTCGGCCAGCAGCTTAGCGAATACTTGGCCGAACATATCCAAGCGCGCTTGATCCTTTTGGGCAGAACTCCCTTAGACTCCGCCCGCCAAGCACAAGTGACGCGCATTGAACAAAAAGGTGCCGAAGTCCTCTACGTGCCGACCGACCTAATTTCCTGGACACAGACGCAGGCGGCAGTCGCCCAGGGGCTGGCACGTTTTGGCCAGATTCATGGGGTGTTCAACTCGGCGATTGTGTTACGCGACAAGGCACTGGAAAACATGTCGGCAGATGACTTCCTTACCGTGTATGACACCAAGATGCTGGGCAGCGTCCACCTCTGCCTAGCCCTGGAAGCACAAAAACTAGATTTCATCCTCTTCTTTTCATCCATTTTGTCGATCATCGGCAACCCCGGACAGGGCAACTATGTGGCTGGCGGCACTTTCCAAGATGCCTTTTCCCATTATCTCAACCAGTGCCGGGACTACCCTGTGCAAGTGGTCAACTGGGGCTATTGGGGTACGGTCGGCATTGTCGCCTCGGAAGACTACCAACGGCGCATGGGCAACCAAGGGATGGGGTCGATCCAACCCGGCGAAGGCATGGAAGCCATCAAGCGCATTCTGGCCCACCGTAGCGAACAGGCCGTGGCAATAAAAGCCAGCCGCCCATTGCAAGAGAAAATGAACGTGAATCCGACAAAACCACAGGCAGGCAGCGATCTGGCATCTCCCGCGTTACTAGAAAATCTGACCGCCGTGCTAAACCCGCCGGTTCAGGCGGAGGCCAACCTTTTCCGCTTCCAGGAAGGCTATCGGGTACTCAAGCAGTTTGCCCATCAATTACTGCTGGCCAGCTTCCAAAACATGGACATTTTGGATGCCGCCAAACCCGGCGCGGTGCCGCCCCGCTTCAACCGGTTCTACCAAGCGGCCTGTCGGCTGCTGGAGGGCATCAGCCGGACCGCTCCACTGGAATCGGCCGACGCACAGGCGCGGCAAGCGCAAATCGCCCTACAGTATCCCGAGGTTCGGGCGTACTTGCACCTGTTGGTGCATTGCGTTGAGCATTACCCTGCATTGTTCCGGGAAGAAATTCTGCCTACGCAAGTGATGTTTCCGGGGTCTTCCATGGAAAAAGTGGAGGGCATTTACAAAAACACCCCGGTTTCCGACTACTTCAACGCGCTGTCTGCGCACACTGCGCGAACCTTCGTCGAAGTGCGCAAGAAAATGCTCAAAGACGGCGAGAAGATACGCATTCTGGAAATCGGCGCGGGCACAGGCGGAACCTCTGCCAGCGTTCTGGAGGCGATCCGGCCCTACGCCGGCCAGTTGGAGTATGTGTACACCGATGTTTCCAATTTTTTCATCGTCCACGGCAAAAAGCATTTTGCCGAACATTATCCGTTCATGGCATTCCAACTTCTGGACATTGCCAAAAACCTGACCGGCCAAGGGCTGCAAGCGGGCAGTTTTGACGTGGTTCTGGCGACCAATGTGTTACATGCGACCCCCGATATCAAAACCACCCTAGGCAACGTCCACTCCTTGCTTAAGCCCCACGGATGGGTCATTCTAAACGAAATGACCCAGGCTCAGGATGTTCTTACCCTGACCTTTGGCCTACTGGATGGTTGGTGGCTGTATGAGGACGGACAATGCCGCATCCCTGACAGTCCGCTGCTGACGCCGCAAACTTGGCAACGACTCTTCAAGGCAGCCGGCTTCCAACAGTTTGAAACTCTAGGTCCTGCGGCGACCGGCTTGGATCTGGCGCAGCATGTCATGGTCGCAGAGAAAGCAGGGCAGGCACAGCAAGTCATCGTGCGCCAACCTACGGCCACTTGGCAAATGCTTAGTGAAAGCCCTGCATCCATCGAAGACGCGCCCGCCAACCGTCCAAGACCCGTCAGGGATGCCGTTGCGGCGCAGCTTGCGATACCGTCGCCAGCGGCCATCGCAGCGAGCGCCAAGGACGAAGAACTTGAGCAGAAACTATTGGATGTTGTGCTTGGCTGCGTCGAAGCAGCCTCAGGGATACGCGGCCAGGACATTGACGAGGACAAGCCTTTTTCCGAATACGGCATTGACTCGATCACAGGTATCGATCTGATTAACGAACTGAATAAAACCCTAGGCATCTCCCTGAGCAAAACCGCGCTGTTCGATTACACCACGGTGGCCGCGCTGGCTGCGCATATCGCCCAGGGTCACGGCGGTGGCAGGCCGGCCCAACAGGCGGAGGCCGGCACGCCTGCTGTCTTCCAAGCGCTGCCCGGCCTTGCCAGCACGATAGGCCCGCATTGTCTGCATTACGGTTTTGCGGCACAAGGCAATGGGGTTCGGGGCGAAGAGGCTTTTCTGAATTACCGGATCACCGTCGAAGGCAACAATTGCATTCGCGACCATGTGATCTACGGGCAGTACATCATGCCGTCAGATGCCTATCTTGAAATGCTTTACATCGGCACACGCAGGCTGTTTGGATCTGCCGTCGGTTTGCAAGTGGAAAATTTTGACATCAAATTCCCGATGATGACCGTGCCGGGCGTTCCGTTGGATTGCCAGTTGCAATTGACACCAGGCGTCAACGGCAACCGCTTCGCGATCCAGAGCCGGAAAGCCAACCAGCCGGATGCCTACAAAGTCAGCGTTGACGGACACTTCCGCGAACTTGCCGCGCCGACTTCCGTCAATCGGGAGTTCCGGCAGGTTTGGGAGCAGTTTGACAGCGCAGTGAGTCCGACGGAAATCTACACGCCCGATGCTATTTTGAAGGTTGGCCCTTCCTATCAAACCATACAGAAAATTCATATACAGGGCAAAACGGCGGTTAGCCAATTAAAGAGAAGCGTGGAAGGCGAGCAATTAAGGCATCAGTTTGTACTGGAGCCTTCCATCGTGGACGGCCTTTTTGCCACCGGGCTTTATTTTGCAAGTTTTCTCTCGGGTAATCAGAAAAACTTTTTCATACCGGTGCTAATCGACCGGATACAGGTTTTCCAAGAATTGCACGGCGACTTGTACTACGGCCTAGCCAAGGCCGCCACGGTCAAAGACGAGCATATCGTGTTGGATTTGGCGCTGATCGATGCGCAAGGCAACGAGGCGCTGGCGTTCCAAGGATTCCATCTGCAAAAAATCTTAGCCGAGGATTTAAAGAAAAACGCCCAGGCGCAAGCCGAGTCCGCCGCCAGCCCAGACGCCGGCGACAAGCAGATGAACATTGCCATCATAGGCATGGCAGGCCGCTTTCCCCTGGCGGACGGGGTGGACGAATACTGGCAGAACTTGGTGCAAGGGAGAAATTGCGTGACCGAAGTGCCGCCGGATCGCTGGGACATTGACGAGCATTACGACCCCGACCCCGGCAAGCGCGACAAGACCTATTCTAAATGGGGTGGTTTTCTAAAGGATATCGACCGTTTCGACTCGCTGTTTTTCCAAGTCTCCGGCAAAGAAGCAGAGCTTGCCGATCCGCAGCAGCGTATTTTCCTTGAGGACTGCTGGCACACCCTGGAAGATGCCGGCTATTCAGATGTGTCGCTGTCCGGAGTCAAGCTGGGGGTTTATGCCGGCGCGACCAAGGGCGATTACCAGACTAGAATGCACCATGAGGAAGGCGCAGCCATCGAAGGTTTTTCGTTTCCGGGCAACGAGCCGTCGGTGATGGCGGCGAGGATTTCCTATTTCCTCAACCTGAAAGGCCCGAGCATTGCCGTCAATACTGCATGTTCTTCTTCGCTGGTCGCCATCAATCTGGCCTGCCAAAGTTTGCTGGCCGGCGAGAGTGACATGGCACTGGCTGGCGGCATACACATTTGTACCACGCCTTTTTTTTACAAGCTGACCAGCAAGTCCGGGATGCTGTCCCCGACCGGGCAGTGCCGCGCATTTGACAACGATGCCGACGGGTTCGTGCCAGGCGAGGCATCCGCCGCCATCTTGCTGAAGCCTTTGGGGAAGGCATTGCAGGACGGCGACCATATCTACGGTGTAATTCGCGGCATTGGCGTCAACCAGGACGGTAAAACGAATGGCATGACGGCCCCCAGTTCGGTTTCGCAAACCGAGTTGGAAATTTCCGTCTACCAAAACTATGGCATTGCTGCCGATAGCATCAACTATATCGAAACCCACGGCACTGGCACGAAACTGGGCGATCCAATAGAAATCGAAGCGCTGACAGGCGCCTTCCGAAAATTCACCCAGAATAAGCAGTTTTGCCCGATTGGTTCGGTGAAAACCAATATTGGCCATACCGCGTATGCCGCCGGTGTATCCAGCGTGATCAAAGTGCTGCTGTCCTTGAAGCATCGGAAAATCGTGCCTTCGCTGCATTGTGAGCGGTTGAATGAATACGTCAATTTCGAAGACAGTCCATTTTACGTCAACCGGCAATTGCAAGACTGGGTCGTGCCGGATGGCGGCATCCGTCGGGCCGCGATCAGTTCCTTCGGCATCAGCGGCACCAATTGCCATCTCGTGATCGATGAACCGCCGACCCAGGCCAACTCTGACCGCGAGCAGCCCAGACCCGGCTTTCTGGTTCCAGTCTCGGCGAAAACGGCCGCCGCATTCGCGCAAAAATGCGCAGACCTTAGGCACTGGCTGGCGCGAGACGGGCAGTCGGCCCGACTCGCCAACATTGCCTACACGCTGCAAGTCGGTCGCAGCCATTTTGCCTACCGCGCGGCCTTCTTGGTGCGAGACAAGCATGAATTGACCGCTTACTTAGGGTCGGCTTCTTTAAATCCCAAGCGCCAGACGGCCAGCCGCGACACGAAGCGGCAGGGCCAGCAATTGGTGCTGCTCATCCAAGAAAACGCCGGCCGGCCGGCCGGGTCGGCGTACCTTGACCAGTTGCAACAATTAGGCGAGTTGTACGAGCAAGGATTCACGCCCGACTGGCATCAATTGTACGCGGCCGGGGAGGGACTGCGACGCCTGCCCCTGCCGACGTATCCGTTTGAACGGGAGCGTTTTTGGATTCCACAAACGGCCATTGACCCGCCCGCCCCCCGCACAGCGAGCGAGGCGTTTCATCCGCTGCTGGACAAAATCCATCCGGGCCTGAGCTTGGTGGAGGGGTTGACCTATGAGAAGACATTCAAAGCGTCCGACTGGCTTCTGCAACACCACCAAGTCGGCGGGAAAGGGGTGCTACCCGGCGTGGCCTATCTGGAAATGGCAAGGGCCGCGTTGGCCTTGTCGGTCGACCAGCCGTTTCTGCTATCCCGCATCGTTTGGGCCAAGCCGCTGGTGGTCGAGCGGCAAACAACGGTAAGGATCGTATTGCGGCAGGCACATGGCCCGCATTATTCCTTCGCCGTGCAGGGGGTGGAAGGCGATTTGCACAGCAGCGGTGAGTATGTGCTGTCCGCCCCGCCCGTCGCCCCCCCAATGTCCGACAGGGTGCAGGTGCTGTGCACTGCGGGCCTGCCCCAGCTTGGCAGGCAGCAGCTTTACGCCCAATTGCAAAGCGTCGGCGTCCACCACGGCGGCGCATTGCAGTGTGTGCAGAAAATTTATCTCGGCCAAGGCGAAGCCTTGGCGGAATTGGCCCTAGACGCCGAGTGGGACAGTCAATGCCAACCCTACAAATTCTCGCCCGCGCTGTTGGACGGTTGCTTGCAGCTTGGTGCCGCGTTCATACTGAACCAAGCCGACGGCGGCGGGCGGGTCAAGGGACTGCTCCCGCACACCGTCGAAACGGTGGAATACCTGGCGCTGCCGACTCCAAAGAGCTATGCCCATCTGGAAAAGCTAGGCCCCATGCGTTTCAACTTGTCGCTGTTGGATGCGCGGGGACAGGTCTGCCTGCGCCTGCGCGAGGTGTTCTACCAGACGCAAAAGGACACTCTTGGCAATTTCTTCTATGTGCCGCGCTGGCTGGCAACTCCGCCCGCCGAAAACGAGCCGGTCTGGCAGCCGGGGCGGACGGTGCTGTTCATTTCCACAGGCCATGAAACCTCCGTCCGTTTGCAGGAAAGCCTGGTCCAGGCGCATATTGCCGACTCCATCTGGGATATCCGTCTGGCGGCGCATACCGAACGGCGGGACGAGCGCGGCTGGGAGGCGGATTATTCGCAACCCCAAGCCATTGCGCGTTGCTTGCAAGCGGGCGGGTTTCCTTGTCCGGATATCGTCTACTTCATGGGAGGGATACAGAATTATCCGCCAGCTTCGCTGCTGGATGAGCAATTGCGCGACAGCCAGCAAATCGGTGTGCTTTCTCTGCTGAGGCTGGTCAAGGCGCTAGGCCAGATGCAATGGCTGCACAACCGGGTGCAACTGCGCGTGTTGACCGAAGGTGCCCATGCCATCCACGCGCACGAGCAGACTAACCCCTTGGTAGGCAGTTTGTTCGGTTTAGCCAAGACGATTGCCAAGGAATACCCCCAACTTCAAGTCAGTTGCGTGGATTTCCGCAAAACCGAGGCTATGGCCCCGTTGGCTGCGCAAATTCAGGCGGAACCCTTTACAGACCTAGGGCGGGAGACCGCCTTGCGGTTTGGCGAGCGCTTTGTGCTGACCCTGGCGTCGTTGGAACTGCCGCCCGCCGAACAAACCGTCTTTCGCCATCAAGGGGTATACCTGATTCTGGGCGGTGCCGGTGGCATCGGCTTTGCGTTCAGTTGTTATTTGGCCGAACAAGTCCAGGCCCGGATTGTATGGATTGGACGCAGCGCAGCCGATGCCGGAGTGCGGGACAAAATCGGCGCAGTTGCGGCCAGAGGCGGCCAAGCCCTGTATCTGCAAGCCGATGCCAGCGACTTGGGCGCATTGAGACAAGCGATTGCCTTGGCCAGAAACCACTTTGGACGCATTCATGGCGTTGTCCATTCCGCATTGGTGCTGCGCGACAAATCCATCGCCAACATGGACGAGAGCCTTTTCTTGGAAGCACTTGCGCCCAAGGTGCAAGGCAGCGTCAACCTGCACAAAGCCCTGGACGGCGAGCCATTGGACTTTTTCCTATTCTTCTCTTCGGGTGAATCGTTCACCTGCTATGCAGGGCAGAGCAACTACGCGGCGGCATGCACGTTCAAAGACGCATTCGCCCGCCATTTGCAGAATAGTGTCCATTATCCAGTGAAAGTGATCAACTGGGGTTATTGGGGAAGCGTCGGGGTGGTTTCCAGTGCAGCCTACCGGCAGCAACTAGCCGCCCGTGGTGTGTACTCAATCGACCCCGAGGAAGGCATGGAAGTAATTGAGCGGTTCATTGCAAGCCCATTGGGCCAAGTGGTGCCAATCAAGGCGAGCCAGGCGCACCTGCGCGACATGGGTGTGCAATTGTACGGTCAAGCCGAGGCCTTTGCGCCCGAAGCTCAGCCGGAAGCGGTGGAGCCTGTTCCCGAACCCGACGGTGCTAACTTTGCCGAAAAAGTGGAGGATTTCGTCAAAACAATCTTTGCCGAAGCTCTGAAAATCAGAAAATCCCGCATAGATCCGCAAGCGTCTTTCGATGTTTACGGGATGGATTCCTTAGTCATCATAAGCGTCCTCCAAGCCTTTGAAAGCCATATGGGAAAACTGCCCGTTGCCACCCTGTACCAGCACAACACCATAGCCAGTCTGGCCGCATATTTCACTGAGCATCACCGCGAGGCGCTGCTGGCGACGCTTGGCATGGCCTGCGGCGGTGCGGTGCCTGCGATTGCGTCGACAACTGAGCAGATAGCGCCGACACAGCCTGGCATCAGCACGGAAGCCACAAACCATGACATCGCCATTATCGGCATCAGTGGCAAATATCCTATGGCCGAGGATGTGGAACAGTTCTGGCAAAATTTGAAACAAGGCAAAAACTGCATACGCGAAGTGCCGAAAGAGCGCTGGGACTGGCAAGATTATTATTCCTCCGACAAGTATAAAGTTGGAGCGATTTATAGCAAATGGGGGGGGTTCATCGACGATGTGGACATGTTTGACCCACTGTTCTTCTCAATTTCGCCTAACGAAGCCCGCCTGATGGATCCGCAGGAGCGGTTGTTTGTTGAAACCGCCTGGACTGCGCTGGAAGACGCAGGCTATACCCGCCAGTCGCTTGCCCGGCAGACGGTCGGCGTGTTTGTGGGGGCAATGCACGCCGACTATGAATCACTGGCTGGCGAACAATGGTCGGTCGGCAACACCGTGACAGCCCATTCCTCGTTCTGGTCGCTGGCGAACCGGATTTCCTATTTGTTCGATTTCGACGGACCGAGCTTGGCGGTTGACACCGCCTGTTCCAGCTCACTGACCGCACTGCACCTCGCTTACGAAAGCTTTGCGCACGGGGAATGCGATTTGGCAATTGCCGGCGGCGTCAACTTGATCCTCCACCCCAAGCATTACCTGCGCCTGTCAGCCTCGACCATGATGACCCAGGGCAATCAGTGCAAAAGCTTTGGTGCCGATGCGGACGGCTTTGTCGGCGGCGAGGGCGTGGGCGCTGTCTTGCTAAAGCCTTTACAGCAGGCGGAAGCCGACGGCGACCACATTTACGGCATCATCAAGGCATCTTCCATGAACGCGGGTGGCAAGACCAGCGGCTATACCGTACCCAACCCCAATGCCCAGTCCAAAGTGATTGGCCGCGCCTTGCGCCGGTCAGCCATCGACCCGAACACTGTCAACTATGTCGAGGCCCACGGCACAGGCACAGCCATCGGCGACCCCATCGAAATCAGTGCCCTGACGCAGGCTTACCAGAGCCTAGGCGTCCAGCGGCGGCAGCAGTGCGCCATCGGTTCGGTCAAATCCAACATCGGCCATTTGGAATCGGCTGCCGGCCTAGCCGGGCTGACCAAGGTGCTGCTGCAAATGAAGCACAAAACCCTGCTGCCTTCCTTGCACTCTGCGAGCCTGAATCCCCATATCGCGTTTGCAGACACGCCTTTTTACGTGCAACAGACACTGACTGAGTGGCAGCCAGTGACAGTCAGCGGGAAACGCCATCCCCGGCGCGCCGGACTTAGCTCATTTGGTGCCGGGGGCACCAACCACCATGTGATTGTGGAGGAATATCCGCAGCCCGAAACTGTCCCGGCGCAGGGGGCGGCGCTCGGCCCTTGGGTGTTCCCGTTGTCCGCAAAGAGTTGCGAGCGCTTGCTTGTCTATGCCAAGCGTTTCCTGCGCTTCCTGCAAACTCTGCCGGTGGACCCGGAAAGCCTCAGCCATACCCTCCAGCAAGGCCGCGAGGCCATGCCGGAGCGGCTGGCACTTGTATTCTCTACGCAAGCCGGTCTGTTGGACATGCTGGGCCAATGGATAGATGGGCAGGAACATGGGCGGCCCAGCCACATCAAGGGTGTCTTCCAAGGCACTGCCCAAGCCGAAGAGCAGCCGCTACAGCCCTGGGCCGAAGCGCATGGCCAGGCACAGGTGACCGCCCAAGCTTGGGTAAGCGGTCAGATGGTCGATTGGCAAGGCCTGCACATCAACCGCAGCCCCAATGCCGCGCCATTGCAGCGGATTTCCCTGCCCACCTATCCTTTCCAAAAAGAACGCTACTGGATGCCGACCGTGACGGCAAAGCCTGCCATGCCTACGGCGTTATTCGTGGATGCGCCCCATCCCTCCAAGGAACGCAGCACAGCTAAATTGTCCGTCGCGGTCATTGGTGCAGGGCCTGCGGGTCTGGCGACGGCAAAATGCCTGATCGAAGACGGCCATGCGCCGACGGTGTTTGAAAAAACTGACCGCATTGGCGGTATATGGTGCTTCCGCGACGGTCACCAGGGTGGGCCTTATCGGTCAGTCCGCTTGCAAACATCAAAATTCACTTCGCTGTTTTCGGATTTCCCGCCGCCTGAGTCGATGTCGATTTTCCCCGGTGTCAGCGAATTGAACCAGTATCTCAACGACTATGCCGGCCATTTCCAGCTAAGGCCGCATATCCAATTGGAAACAGCACTGGAAAGCTTGGCACACGATGGCGGGGGCTGGCATCTGACGCTGCGCAAGGCGGACGGTGGGCTGCACACGCAAAGCTTTGACGCCGTCAGCATATGCATCGGCAATTTTTGGCAGCCGAAAACGGTTTACTATCCCGGCATAGAAGTCTTTCAAGGCGAGCGACTGCACTCGGCAAACTATCATTCTCCAGAGATTTTCCGCGGCAAGCGGGTGCTCATCATCGGCAATGGCGTGAGCGGCATGGACATCGCTGTCGATGCCGCCGGCGAAGCCGCCCAGGTGGTTATGAGCCTGCGCTCGAAAAAGATGATCATTCCTCGCATGTTTGGCTTTACCACTAACGACGGATCCATTTCCCCCGTCAAAAGGCTGATTATCAACCGGCAACGCACGGAGGACATTCTACAGGAATGGCGTGCGTCCATTCCGCAGCACATGGCCTGCCTGGAGAGTGCTGATCTGCTGCCGACATTCCCGGTCAAAGAAAGCGTCTTGCTGGTGAGTTGCGATTTTCCACGCGTGGCGAGTGAAGGGAAAATTCTGTTCAAGCCGGAAGTGCGCGCCGTGTCGGCAAGCCAGTGCGAGTTCCAAGACGGTAGCCGGGAAGCGATTGATATCATTGTTGATTGCACTGGCTACGAAGAAACTAGCTTCCCATTCCTGCCGCCGTCTATCAAGGCCGACGAGTTGTACAAGCACCAGTTCCACCCAGACCATCCCAGGCTGTGCTTCATTGGACGCAAACATGCCTCGTTGAGCGTGATTCCGACGATGGAACTGGAAGCGCGCTGGTTCTCGAAGGTGTTGTCAGGGGCTTGCAAACTCCCTGGCGCAGATGCCATGCGCGAAGCCATCCGAAACGACCGCCGCAAAGAAAGCAAGCGCGGGCAGCTTTTCCCCAGCATCGACTCGGCGCAGCAAAACATGTGGCTGGCGGAGCAAATTGGCGCCTTTCCCAGCCCGGTCAAGGACTGGGGGCTATACTGGCGGCTCATCAACATGCCTGCCATTCCCACGATGTACCGGCTGGTCGGCCCGAACCTCTGGCCGGAGGCTGAACGATTCTTGCAGGCTTTGCAGCAGAAGCTGTACATCAACAAAAACGACCCCAGGATTGAGGCGATGAAGTTCGCTTTGCTCACCAAGCTAGGAAGGGACAATCTGGACATCATGGTGAAGCTTGGACACATTTTGCCCTCCGACAAAGCTAGGGCACTTGGAGAACAATCCATTGAAAAAGAAAGACTTGAATTGGTTCGCTCTACAACGAAGGACGAATTGGCATGACTAGCAGAGAAAAAATGCCTTTGCTCGTGGAAGCTGCATTGGTCAAAGCGGTCGCCACGGTGCTGGGTATGGAACAGCATCGGGTAAACCCCGGGGAAAGCCTAAGCGGCTATGGCTTCGACTCAATCACATTGACCCAATTGGCAAACCAACTGAATCGGACCTTTCCTTTTGTGCGTCTGGACGCGTCCACTTTCTTAGAGCACACAACGCTGGCAGCGTTGCAGGCGCATTTGCAAACCCGCTATCAAAACGACTTTGCGGTATGCTTTGGCCTAGCCCAAGGCGAGCCGCAGACGGCAAGCTGCTTGAAAACTGCCGCAGCGCATACCCAGCCTGAACCGGCGCAGCATGCCGCTGATCAGACCCAGGCCGTCGAGCCGAGTACGGGCGATGGCATTTCTGGTTCGCTATTGCTGGATGCGTTTGATGCCGAGGACGACGAAGTCACACCGCTTGACCTGCCACAGCCCACACAAGGGGTGGCGGACAGCAAGGCCAGAGGCATCGCCATCATTGGCATGGCGGGCCGGTTCCCCGATGCCGAGAACATCGTCGAACTGTGGGAAAACCTATTCTTAGGGAAAAGCGCACTCAAGGAAGTGCCTGGAGACCGCTGGGACTGGCAGGCTATTTATGGCGACCCGCAGGCACTCGGCAATCTGACTGACTGCCGCTACGGCGGCTTCCTCGACCAGCCGGATCGGTTCGACTCCTTGTTTTTCGGCATTTCGCCGCTGGAGGCGGCGCAAATGGATCCGCAACAGAAACTGGTGCTTCAATCGGTCTGGGAAACCGTCGAAAACGCCGGTTATTCCGTAGATCGCCTCAAAGGGGAGGATATCGGCGTTTATCTTGGCGTGCAGCGCAGCGAAAACCTGCTGCGCTTGATGAAGGACGGGCAGGATTTCGGCCCCTACACCAACATTGGCAACACCCATTCCATGCTGGCTAACCGGGTTTCATATTTTTTTGATTGGAAAGGCGACAGCCTGTCGGTGGACACGGCCTGCGCCGCGTCTTCCAGCGCACTGCATCTGGCTTACCACGCGCTGCTGCGGGGCGAAATCCAGTATGCGCTGGTCGGTGGCGTCACCGTCGTGCAGGATGCTTTTTCGCATATTGCCAACCGCAAAATGGGGCTTTTGACCAACCAGCAGCGGGTTTGCTCGTTTGATGAAAATTCGGACGGCTATCTGATTGGCGAGGGGGTGGCAACGGCGCTGCTGAAGCCGCTTGCGCAAGCCGAACAAGACGGCGATTATATCTATGGCGTCATTAAGGGCTGCGTGGTCGCGCAAAGCGGCAAAACGATGTTTCTGACCGCGCCCGACCCCAAATCCCATATCAAGGCGGTCCGCTCCGCATTGCGGGAGGCCGGGCTACAGCCTAGCGACATCGACTACCTGGAAGGCCAAGGAACCGGCACTGACCTGTCGGACAGGACGGAGTTGAAAGCCTATGCGGAAGTATTCCGCAGCGGCGGCAACGGTCGGCGCCGCAAATTGGGCATTGGCAGCACCAAGGGCAATATCGGGCATGTGGAATCCGCCTCTGGTATCACTTCGCTGATTAAAGTCTGCTTGGCCATGAAAAACGGCTTGATTCCACCAGTGCTGAATTTCCAAAAGTTGAACTGGCCTGAGGCGGAAGAGGATTTGCCCTTCCAGGTAGTCGCACTGAGGCAGGCTTGGGGCCGTCTGGCTGACGAACACGGGAAGCCTGTCCCGCGCCGGGCAGGTATTCACAATTTCGGCTACGGTGGCCTCTGCGCCCACTTCATCATTGAAGAACACGCCAACGCTTGCGAACAGCAAACTTGGCAGGCCGGGGTAGTCGCGCAGGAAGAACTGCTGGTGTTCTCCTCGAAAAGCCAACTACAGCTTGAACAGTATCTGGCGCGTTTACTGCGCTACATCCAGGCCGGGGAGTGCCACTATTTCGGCATTCAGTGCTTAGAACTGGGCGACGTGGCCTACACGCTGCAAACTGGGCGCCAAGCGATGGATGTCCGTCTTGCGGTGGTCGCCTCATCCATGGAAGAACTTGTTGCCAAACTACAGCGCTACCTCGGCGGCGACCGCGAAATACCGCGGCTGTTCGCCGGCCAGGCGGCATACGGAACAGGCTCGGTGGGCAGGGAAACCCTGAGGGCAGAAAGCTATCAGGGCCTAGCCTTGGACGCAGTCGCCGAACGCTGGGTCAGCGGCGGCGACTTAGCTGGTCATGCGGATGCCATAGCCCACCGGGGGCGGCGAATTCCGTTGCCGGGCTTTTGTTTTGCCTCGGCCCTCCAAACGGATGCGGAAGCGGTGGTTTCCAGCATGGAGCCACGGCTCAACCCCCTCGTATGGCAACGTTTTTCCGGCGCTTTCCAGTCGCTAGAGGCGATGGCCCAAGACCGGTTGCTGGATTGCTTCCAAACTTGGGGCGTGTGCCGTGTGCCCGGTGAAGAACTGGAACCTGGCCGCTTGGGGGCCAGCCTCGGCATCGCTCCGCAATATGGCCGTTTGTTTGCCGTGCTGTTGGATATTTTGGCGAGGGTGGGCGTGTTGCGGAAAGGCGCTGGCGGTCACTATCGCGTCGTCAGGGCGGAACGCGTGGATCATGCTGAACTTGAGCGCAAGCGCGGCGAATTTCTGTGTGAGTTTCCAGAACTGGAGGCGCAAATCGGCCTAACTTGGCAGTGCTTGGATAACTTGCATGACATCTTGACCGGCAAAATACCCGCCACCAGCATCCTGTTCCCCGACGGCTCCATGCTGTGTGCGCAAGGGTTTTACCGGGGCAACCCGGTCGCCGACCACTTCAACAAACTGGTCAACTGGCAATTGCTGGTCGCCGTGCAGGCTCTTGCACAGCGCCGCCAGCCGGACGAAACCCTGCGCATCTTGGAAATCGGCGCGGGAACCGGCGGAACCACGACGGGTGCGCTGAAATCCATTGCCGGCTTTGGCGACCGCATCAGCTATGTCTACAGCGACATTTCCGCCGGCTTCACCCAGTTTGGGAAAAGCAAGTTCGGGGCCGAATATCCGTTCGTCCAATTCCAGACGCTCAATATTGAAAAAGACATCGCAGCGCAAGGATTTGCCGGGCATTCCTTCGACGTGATCGTGGCCTGCAACGTCCTGCATGCAACCGCCGACATGCGGCGGACGGTGCAAAACACCCGGCGTCTGCTCAAGGCCGACGGCAGCATGATTCTCAATGAAGCCACCCGCGCACAGGATTTCATTTCTCTGACTTTCGGATTGCTGCATGGCTGGTGGGCGTTCGAGGACGAAGCCGGGCGCTTGCCGGGTGGGCCGTTGCTGGACTCGGCCCTGTGGACTGCGCTGCTTGAGGGGCAGGGATTCGCTTCGGTCAAAATCTACGGTCAGTCAGGCCCCGATGGCGAAGACACTGGTCACAACGTCGTGGTGGCTTCCAGCCAAAACCAGGCAGCAGACGCGAAACCGGCCAGGCAAAGCCGCACAGCCCAGCCCACGCCTCAGGCGGTGGCGGCACAAGCAAGGCCCGGTGCCGACATTGTCCGGCAGGTGCGCGAAACATTCGCCAAGGTGTTGATGATTGATGCGAAGCAAATGGACGCAGATGCGCCCCATGTCGATTTTGGCGTGGATTCGTTTACGTCCTTGCAAATAGTCACGGAAATCAACCGTGTGCTGGGCGTTCGGCTGCGCAACACGGAGTTGTTCAACTTTCCCAGCATCAATGCGGTCAGTCTGCATATCCAGCGGCACATGGCGGCCATCGCGCCGGAACTGCAGACAGCGGCCCGACACAATGCAGCGCCGCTGCCCCGTCCAGCAGACAATCCAAAGCCGTCTGCGGCGGATTCATCCAGTGTCGCCGCGCTCGACAGTCGGGCGCGGATCGCCATCATTGGCATGTCAGGGTGCTTCCCCCGCGCCGGCAACATTGACGAATACTGGCAGAATTTGGCGGCTGGCCGCGATTGCGTCGCCACCGTTCCGCCTGGTCGTTGGGAAGGCACAAGCTTTTTGGGCGGCTTTCTCGACGATATAGACCGCTTTGACCCGCTGTTCTTTAAGCTGTCGCCCAAAGAGGCTGAGTGGATGGACCCGCAGCAGCGCCTCTTTATCCAAGAAGCTTGGCGAACCTTCGAACATGCCGGCTACTCCAGCGAAAGCCTCAAGGGCAGTCGTTGCGGGGTCTTTGTCGGCTGCCGCGAAGGCGACTATCTTAGGCCGTTCGCCCACCTAGGGACAAGCGCCCACCAAGGCACGGGCAACAGCTCGGCGATGCTATCGGCTCGAATTGCTTATTTCCTCGACCTCAAAGGGCCGAGCCTCGCAGTTGACACCGCCTGCTCCTCAGCACTGGTCGCCGTCCACCTAGCTTGCGAAAGCATTCGCGGAGGCACTTGCGACTTTGCCTTGGCAGGCGGCGTCTC
The DNA here is from genome assembly GCA_003242955.1 of Candidatus Methylumidiphilus alinenensis. GTDB lineage: Bacteria > Pseudomonadota > Gammaproteobacteria > Methylococcales > Methylococcaceae > Methylumidiphilus > Methylumidiphilus alinenensis. The sequence continues at coordinate 28,280 of QJPH01000321.1, read as the reverse complement.
GCTGATGTGCACACCAGAAAGCCACTTGGTTCTGGGCAAGTCTGGCATGTTGTCGCCGGACGGTCGCTGTAAAACCTTCGACGACCGTGCCGATGGCTTTGTGCCGGCAGAAGCGGTCGGAGCCGTGCTGTTGAAACCGCTAGAGGATGCCCTGCGCGACGGCGACCACATCTTCGGTGTCATTCAGGCGCATGGGATTAACCAGGATGGCAAGACCAATGGAATCACCGCCTCCAGTTCCCCCTCGCAGTCAGCCTTGCAACAAGAAACCTACCGGCGCTATCAGATTGACCCGGAACGCATCGGCTATGTGGAAGCTCACGGCACAGGCACCCGCTTGGGCGACCCGATTGAGATCGACGCGCTGACGGATAGCTTCCAGGCATTTACTCAGCGCAAACAGTTTTGCGCGATTGGCTCGGTGAAAACCAACATCGGCCATGCCCTGGCTGCCGCAGGCTTCGCAGGCCTGATAAAAGTGCTGCTTGCCCTAAAACACAAGCAATTGCCGCCTTCGCTGCATTTTGAAAGCGAAAACCGCCATTTTCAACTAGCGCAGACACCTTTCTACGTCAACACGGTTTTGCAAGACTGGGCGAACCCGTCCGGGCAACCGCGCCAAGCCGCCATCAGTGCCTTTGGCTTCAGTGGCACCAACGCGCATTGCGTGATCGAAGAAGCGCCGCAACGGCCCTCCGCCCTCGAAGACGCGGAAGGCCAACCCTGCCTGATTGCACTATCAGCAAAAAATCAGGCCGACTTGACCGCGAAAATCCAAGCACTGACCAACTGGCTAGAACGGGATGCGGATAGCTATGCCTTATCCGATATCGCAGCGACTCTAATGCTGGGAAGATCCCATTTCGATTTCCGCGTGGCGCTCGTCGCAAGCGACAAGCGGGCGCTTGCGGCGGACCTAAACAATTTGTTAACGCGCACGGGAGGCCTAGGGCAAAAAATCAAAGCTGAACCTGAGCGTAGCCCCGCGCTGTGGCAATTCGGCAAAAGGCTGCTGGCAGAGTTGCGCAGCGGTTTGACAGATGCAGCCGAGAGCAACGAGACGCTGTTGAGTTTGGCAGACCTATACCAGCAGGGCTACAACTTGGAGTGGCGCCTGCTGTACCAAGATGCAGGCACCCCGCTGGCCGCTTTCCGCAAGGTGCCTTTGCCGACTTACCCGTTTGTCGGAGGACGCTACTGGCTTGCTGCTGCGGGAGTTGCCAGTGTGGAAGCAGAGCCTGTGTTTACCCTGGCCGATTTCCCCGAAGAACCGCCGACTCTGCGGGTTTTCCAGCAAGCCTATGCCGGCGTGACCGGTTTTTGCGCCTTGCTGCTGGCCAGCGCATTACAAGAAATGGACGTTTTCAAGGCTCGCGGGGGGCGCTATTCGCTAGAGGAATTGCGCACGGCCTTGCAAATTGACCGCAAGTACCACCGTTTGCTGGATGCGTTTCTGAATCTGCTGCTCGAAGCCAATTATTTGCGGCGACAAGGCGGTTATTTCGAGCGCATCGACCACGATGCACAGGCTTGGCAGGTGCCGTTCGACGAACTCCAGCGCAAAACCGACCAGATGGCGGCGGAATATCCGCAAATTGCCGCCTTTCTGAATCTGCTTTGGGTCTGTGTGCGAAATTATCCGCAAGTGCTGCGGGGCAAGCTCAACGCCACCGAAGTCATGTTCCCCGGTTCCTCATTTGATCTGGTCAAGGGCATTTATAAAGAGAACGCCACCGCCGATTTCTACAACCGGATTCTGGCCGACAACCTAATCAAGCAGGTCAGAACACTGGCCTTGCATTGGCCTTTAGAACGGCAGATCAAGCTACTGGAAATCGGCGCGGGTACGGGTGGCGCTTCGGCACTGTTGCTGGACAAACTCAAAGAGTTCGGCGGACGGATTAGCTATCTTTACACCGACGTTTCCGCCGGCTTCATCCAATATGGCAGAAGGACTTACGGCGAGGAATACCCATTCGCACGCTTTGAAGTGCTAGACATTGAAAAAGCGATTCCGCCGACCTGCGTGTACCGGCAATCATTTGATATTATTGTCGCTTCGAACGTCCTCCACGCCACCCGGGAGTTGGGCAACACCCTGGGCAATGTCAAAGCGCTGTTGAAAGACGGAGGCTATCTGTTCCTGAACGAAGCGACCGACGTGCAGGCGTTCGCCACCATGACATACGGTTTGCTGGAGGGTTGGTGGCGGTTCGAGGATGCCATCCGGCTGGAAAACTCGCCCCTGCTCGACGCGGCCCGCTGGGTCGCGCTGCTAGAGCAAAACGGCTTCGACGTCGCCCCCCCGCAGGGGCTTGCCGGCGAGTTGAAGGGGCCGGGGCAGCACATTCTGATAGCCCGCCACAAGCCTCCCGAGAAACAGGCAAAGCCGCCGGCCTGGCAACCTACGGTGGAGCCGATCCGACAGACTTGGCCAAGCCCGTCCCCGCTTCGGCGGAAGATACAGCAACACGTCACCGCAACGATATTGCATATCCTCGGTTTGCAAGACCAGGCTTTAGTTATGGAAAAGCCGTTTTCCGACTACGGCCTCGACTCGATTTCAGGCATTGACTTCCTAAATGCGATCAACCGGCAATTGGGCATTGATGTGAGTGTCACTGCATTGTTTGACTATCCCAATATTGCCGAGCTGTCTAACTTCATCCATGACCACTACCGCGAGCGCTTGGCACAGATGGGCTTCGATCAGGCCGGGGACATTCTCCCGCTTGCCGAAGGCGATCCCGTCCGCTTGGCAAGCCAGCCAGACTTCCAAGCCGGAGCCTCTTCGGCGACGCTTAACGCGGACCAAGGCAAGGGGCGGGCGGACGATATCGCCATCATCGGCATGTCGGGGCGTTTTCCCGGTGCGCGCAATGCACATGCGTTCTGGGACGGCTTGGCCTCGGGCTCTTGCGCCATCGGTGAACCGCCAGCCGACCGCTGGCCGACGGGCAGTTTCCCGACGGCATACCGGGCGGGCTTCATCGACGGCATCGACCAGTTCGACGCGCTATTTTTTAACTGGACTGGCACCGAGGCCGAACAGGCCGACCCGCAACAGCGCCTTTTCCTCGAAGAGTCTTACGCCGCGCTGGAAGACGCGGGCTATCCCCCGGTCCAGCTGCGCCAATTGAAATGCGGCGTGTTCGCCGGGGTCGGCATGAGCGATTACCTCATCAACATGCGCGAGAACGGCTATGCGGGTGAAGCCCAAACCTTCTGGGGAAACTCCCCGGCGGTGGTGCCTGCGCGGATTTCCTATTTCCTCAACCTCAAAGGCCCCAGCATTGCCATCGACACGGCCTGCTCCTCCTCCCTGGTCGCCATCCACGCCGCCCGCCAGAGCATTCTGGCCGGCGAATGCGATATGGCACTGGCAGGCGGTGTGTTTCTTTGCACCACACCGCATTTTCACACTCTAGCCAGCAAGGCGCAAATGCTGGCAGCGGACGGAAAATGCAAAGCCTTCGATCAAAAAGCCGACGGCTTTGTGTTTGGCGAAGGCGTTGGCGTGATTGTGCTGAAGAGGCTTGATGCCGCGCTACGCGACAAAGACCACATCCATGCCGTTTTGAAAGCGTCCGCAGTCAATCAGGATGGCAAAACCAATGGTATTGCAGCCCCCAGCGCCTTGTCGCAAACCGAGTTGGAAGTTTCCGTTTATGAGCAGGCGGGCATAAACCCGGAAACCATAGGCTACGTCGAAGCCCACGGCACCGGCACCAAGCTCGGCGACCCGGTCGAGGTCGAAGCCTTGAGCAATGCGTTTCGGCGTTACACCGACAAGAAGCAGTTTTGCCTGCTGGGGTCGGTGAAGCCCAATATAGGCCACGCCTCGCTAGCGGCGGGCATCGCTAGCGTCATCAAGGTGTTACAGTGCTTTGCCCACCGGGAAATTCCGCCTTTGTTGAATTTTTCAGAGGCCAACGAACACATTGATTTCGTCAATACCCCGTTCAGGGTCAACACGGGCTTATGCGATTGGGCAAGCAGCGAAGGCCAGCCCCGGCGGGCTGCCATCAGCGGTTTTGGCCTTGGCGGGACTAATGCCCATCTGGTTTTGGAAGAATCGCCGGTCCACCTTGGCTCCAAGCCCTCTTGGGAAGAAGCTCCGGCATTGATCTGCCTATCGGCAAAAACCGAGCACTCGCTGCGACAAAAAGCGCGCGATCTCGCCGCTTGCTTAGACAGGCAGGGAGAATTGTATTCTCTAGGGCATATTGCCTACACCTTGCATGTGGGCAGGGAACACTTCCCGCACCGGGCTGCGTGGGTAGCCCAAAGCCGCCATGATCTGCTCCAGCAACTGCGGCTGGCCGAATCTGGCACGGCATCGCAGGCAGGCCCTGCGCCCTTGGGCACTGTAGGGCAATGGATGGCGCAGTTGCGCACGGGCAAGCTGCCGCTGCCGGACGCTATGGAAAAGCTCCATGCCTTGGCGACACTTTACCGGGACGGACAGGACATAGACTGGCAGGCAATGTATGCCAGCGACGAGCGCTATCGCGTTCCACTGCCCGGTTATCCGTTTGACCGCTCGCGCTTCTGGTTTCAGTCGGCGCAACAGCAACAACCCCGGCAGGCTACCCCGGCCAATCCCGCGCCTAGCCCGGACGAAGTCGGCAGAACGTGGTGGCAGCCCCATTGGAATGCGTCGCCGTTGCCGCGAGGGCCGTCCCGGCAGGCTGACGGCCCACTATTGGTGTTCGGTGCGCGGCAGTACGATTTATCCCACTGGCAAGGCGGCCCGATTGTGTTAGTGACAGCAGGCGACAGCTTTGCCGAATCTCTGCAAGGGCTAGTCCCCGGCGCCACTGCCATGGTGCAGATTCGTGCGGGGGAACCGGACGATTACCAGCGGCTGGCCGGACTGTTGGCGCAGCGCAAGCTATTGCCTGCGCGGATTCTACACACATGGTCAGAGCAGCCTTTCCAGCCAAATGCCTTGGATGCGCATCTGGACAGAGGCTTTTATACGATTTTGTTCATGGCCCAAGCTCTGATGAAGCAAACCGCCCGCCCGGAAAGCATCCATCTGATTTACGCCTTTGTCCCGACGGCATCCCGCAGCCACGCCTTGAACCAAGCAATGGGCGGCCTTGCCAAGACCTTGAACCAGGAAAGCCCTGCGTTTTTGTGCCAGACCTTGGAAGTACCGCACACTTCGCTACTGGCCCAGCTTGCAGGCATGGAATACCAGTACGCAGCAGCCGGTGAGCTTGAAGTCCGATACCAGCAGCATGCCGATGACGGGCTAGTGCGTGAAGTCAAAGTCTGGCAGGCCGTCGGCTTGGACAACACACACGCCCAGCCGTTGGCGCTTAAAGAACAAGGAACCTACCTGCTAATTGGCGGCGCAGGTGGACTCGGTCTGTTGTTCTGCCAATACCTTCAGCAACAGGCCGAAAAGCAGAAGAGCCGCATTAGCGTCTTTTTGACCGGACGCAAGCCACTGCCAGCCGAACGCTTGCGGCAAATCGGGCGGATGGACTCGCCGTGGTGTAAGATCAACTACCTGCAAGCGGATATTGCCGATTTGCACGAAGCGAGGCAAATCGTTGCCCAGGCTCGCGGCAAGCAAGGCGGAATCGCAGGCGTTTTTCATTTCGCAGGCGCTACGCGGGATGCTTTCCTGCTAAAAAAGACTAAGGCGGAATGTCAAGAAGTGCTGGCCGCCAAGGTTCAAGGCACTCTCGCGCTGGAGCAGGCGTTGCAAGGGGAAAAGGTCGATTTCCTGACGTTTTTTTCCTCCGCCAGCGCGGCCTTCGGCAATGTCGGCCAGGCCGACTACGCTTATGCCAACGCTTTCCTAGACGCTTTAGCGGTGCAAGGTAGCATCGCCGACAGCCACACATTCAGCGTGAACTGGGCGTTTTGGCAGGAAGGCGGGATGCGGCCTGCCGACAGCAAGCTGGACACTATGGCCTCTGCCATGGGGGTGCGCGGACTGGCGAGCGAGACCGGATTGCAGGCTTGGGAAACCATCTTGCAAGCACAGTTGAAACAGTGCATGTTTCTTTCAGGCGATCCGCAAACCATCAAGCGCTTTGTCGAGGCGCAGCGTGCTAGAGCGCAACCGGTGGTCCAGTCGGTCGGCCCGCGACGTATCGACATTCAGCAGATTTACCGGGAAGCCGAAGCGGTTGGCCAGATCGGCGGCGTTGAAGACAAGGACGCTACTGTCACGCTGACCACCCCCAATGGTGTAAATTCAGCCGCATTAGTGTCCCACCCAAGCCACGAGATCGAAGCGTTTTTGGCAAAGGCAGTGGCCGACATAACCCGGTTGCCGCCGGACAAAATCAGCATCCACCGGCCCTTGGAGGAGTTCGGACTGGATTCGCTCATGGTGACGGCCCTGAATCAAGTGTTAATCGCTCGCTTCGGCCCCTTGCCGGCCACGCTGTTTTTTGAATACCACACGCTGGAGGCCCTAGCCGGGCATCTCGCCGGTCGGCAAAACGCCAAGCAGCCGACAGCGGCCCACTTGGTTGGGAGGGATGGCCAGCCAGTTGCGGAGGGAAAGCCATCGCTAGCAGGCGACATTTACAGCCGGGCGGAAACCATAGGCCTGGCTGAAGCGCAAACTGCTGCCCACCGCGCCGAGGCTCCGGCGAGCGCCGCTTTGCCTCAAGCCATTGCCCCTGCCAAAGCTTGCCCCACTGCCGCTGAACCTTGCCGCGACAGTCTGGCCGACAGGCAGCGCCACATGGCGGGGGACGACCCCTTTGACATCGCCATCATCGGTGTTAGCGGCATCTATCCGCAGGCCGATACGCTGGACGCTTTCTGGGACAACCTGAAAGCCGGTCGGGATTGCGTCGTTGAAGTGCCGAAATGGCGTTGGAATGTCGATGAGTACTATGACCCCGACCGCAACAAAGCCATGCAGGGAAAAATTTATTGCAAGTGGGGCGGCTTTGTTGACGATGTCGATGGCTTTGACGCTTTCTTCTTTAACATTTCCCCGCGCGAAGCCAAGCTGATGGACCCTAGCGAGCGCCTATTCCTGCAAACCGCTTGGGCGGCATGCGAAGATGCGGGCTACACCCGCAAAAAACTGGCGGAAACCTGCGGCATGAACGTCGGCGTTTTTGCCGGTATTAGCAGCTACGCCTATTCTTTGTGGGGGCCACCAGAATGGGAAAAAGGCAATCTTTGCACACCTTGCGGCGGGCTTTGGTCGATTGCCAACCGGGTTTCCTATTGCATGGGCCTCAGCGGGCCGAGCTACCCGGTTGACACCGCCTGCTCCTCGTCTCTAAGCGCAGTCCACCAAGCGTGCCTAAGCCTGAAAAACAGGGAATGCGCAATGGCCATCGCCGGCGGCGCTTCGTTTATTGTGCATCCCCACCAATATGTGGGGATGTGCCAGAACCAAATGCTGTCACCGAGTGGAAAATGCCACAGTTTTGGCGACCAAGGGGATGGCTTTGTGCCTGGCGAAGGAGTCGGCGCGATTTTGTTGAAGCCCCTGCCGCAGGCATTGGCCGACGGCGACCCGATCCACGCAATCATCAAAGGCAGTTCAGTCAACCATGGTGGGCGGACAAACGGCTACGCGGTACCCAACCCGAAAGCGCAGGCGGAACTCATCAAGCTTGCGCTCAAAAATGCCCATGTCTCGCCAAGTTCCATCAGCTATGTTGAAGCACATGGCACGGGAACCGCGTTAGGCGACCCGGTCGAGTTCGAGGGCTTGTGCCAAGCTTGGGCCAGCGACACCGCCCAACCGGCGGCAAAGCAATCGTGCGCCATTGGCTCAGTAAAGTCGAACATCGGCCATTTAAACGCGGCGGCCGGCATTTCCGGGCTGACCAAAATCCTGTTACAGATGAGGCATAAGACCCTGGCCCCTTCTCTACACGCGCGGAATCCAAATCCCAACATCAATTTCGCCGATTCGCCGTTTTTCATCCAGCAATATGTGGCTGAATGGTCGCCTAGGCAGATTGGACAGGCGAGAAGGGCCGCAATCAGTTCGTTTGGAGCAGGCGGTGCCAACGCCCATGTCATTCTGGAAGAGTATGCCGCACCGCCAGCGGCGCAAGCGCCTGGGCCAATGCGCGAATATGTGTTTCCACTGTCGGCGAAAACGCCTGATCGGTTGGTTTGCTATGTGGAAAAATTGCTGGCTTTTTGGGAAGGCCATCAAGACAGCCTGCGCTTGCAGGATGTCGCCTACACCTTGCAGACGGGGCGCGAAGCGATGCCTGAACGCATCGCCTTTGTCGCCACGCAAAAAGGCGAGGTAGGCACACAACTGCGCGCCTTCCTACAGCGCGGTGGGCTAGGCGGCGCGGCCCCGGCAAGCTTCTTTAAGGGTAGGGCCGACGCGGATGCCGCCCCGGCAGACGCGGCCAGACTGGCGGCCTTGGCATCGGCTTCGGCCCAGGCCGAACTGGCCGGTTTGTGGGTCAGCGGTGCGGATATCGACTGGGAAGCCCTGCCCTGCTGGAAACACACAAGCGGCCCTCGCGCAAGGCGGATTTCCCTGCCAAGCTATCCGTTCGCCAAGACACCTTACTGGTATGCCGAAAACACGGCAAGCCATGTCAAGCCGACACAGCAAACCGTTCAGGCCGACGATTTGCTGGCCCAGCACAAAGAGGGCTTTGACGATTTGGCTTGGCTAGGCGGCGTCTGGCTACTGCAAGCATTCCAGCAAATGGGATGTTTCCGCTACGCCCTGGAAGACTACGCAAGAGACCAACTTAAAACCCGCGTCCGGCTGATTGACGATTACCGGCAACTGTATGAGGCCCTGCTAGACATTCTTAAAACAGCCGGTTACATCGTACTTGAAGGCGACAGGGTGCGCAGCACGGCGCGGGTCTCACAAAAAACTGACAGGCACAGCCTAGACTACTGGGTTGACAAACACCCGGAACTGGCCGCCAACTTCCGTCTGCTATGGACATGCTTGGAAAACATAGTCGATATATTGCAAGGCGGCATTACGGCAACGGATGTCATCTTCCCCAATTCGTCAATGGCCTTGGTGGAAAAAATTTACCAAGAAAACGCCATTGCCGATTACTACAACCGGCTAGTGGTGGACGAGGTCGTGGCCTGTGTGCGCGAACGCCTGACCGCGCTGCCGCTGAGGGAAAAACTACAGGTGTTGGAAATCGGGGCCGGCACGGGCGGCACGAGCGCCGCGCTGCTGGCGGCGCTAACGCCGTATCAGGAACGACTGCATTACGATTATACCGACTTGTCAATCAAGTTCGTCCAATACGGCAGGCAGCATTACGGCCACCATACCTTTGCTGACTTCCAGATATTGGACATTGAACGGGATGTCAAAACCCAGGGCTTTGCCATCCAGCAGGCGGATGTGCTGGTTGCCACCAATGTGCTGCATGCCACGCGCATATTAAATACCACGCTGAAAAACGCCAAATCCTTGTTGCGCAAGGGCGGCAAACTGATTATCAATGAGGCTGTGGAAACACATGTCTTTTCAACCCTGACCTTCGGCCTGCTGAAAGGCTGGTGGCTGGCGGAAGACCCGCACAAACGCCTGCCCGGCTCACCCTTGCTGAGCGTTCCGATGTGGCAGGGGGTTTTGCGGGAAGAAGGCTTTGTCTCGGTGCGGGCCGCAGCCCCGGTCATTGAATCTGGCGTGAGCCAGAATGTGCTGATAGCGGAAAGCGACGGTCAAATCGCAGACCCCGGCCCAGACCCATTGCACACTGTTGCGATGGCGGCAAATTCCCCTAAGTTTGCCGACGTGACGGCGGGCAAGGGCGAAAAGCAAAACGCAGTCGCACAAAAGCTCAGGCGCATCGTCGCCGCCGTCATTGAACTGGCGCCAGATGCGGTCAACCCTGATAGTGCTTACGTGGACATGGGTGTGGATTCCATCCTGGCGATTGAAATCATTAGCCAGATCAACCGGGAATTTGGCATCACACTGCGCACGACGGCCCTGTTTGACCATGCCACAATCAACCGGCTAGCCGCGCACATCGTGGCGCGGCATGGAAACGCCATCGAACTGGAAGACGAACTGCTACAGGTCTTTCAGCGTCTGCACAGTGGCGAGTTGAATGTACAAGCCGCCCATGCGCTTTTGGGTGTTTGATAACTCTAGGATAGGAAAGCTTTCATGAGAGACAGTATTAACCAAGAAGACATTGACTTTTACAATGAATACGGATTCGTGCGGATTCGCTCCCTGCTGACGCCGGAGGAAACCGAGCGTTTGCGGGCGCATCAAAATGCCGCGTTGCTGCGGCGGGGCAACTACCGTTACCCTGACCGGGATATTTTGGGCGAGGACAATCCAGTCTATGAGCGCATGTTTGTGCAGCGTTTGAATTTATGGCGGGACTACGAGCCGATACGCGAATTCACCTTGAACCCGCACATAGCCAAAATTGCCGCCGAACTGTCGGGCGTGGATGCGATGCGGGTGTGGCACGATGCGGCTTTCGTCAAGCAGGCTTGGGCCAATCCCACGTTTTGGCATTTTGATGCCGCTTACTGGTCGTTCAACACCCGCCAAGGAATCACTGTCTGGGTCGCACTGACGGACAGCCGCCCCGACAATGGTGGCTTGTATTTCATGCCAGGCTCGCATCGAGTGATTGATTTTGATCTTCCGGTGTTTGCCAGTGAACATGTGGCTGGCCTGTTTGACTTGCCGGGCTACGCGCATTGGCGCGAACAGGAACCTGTGTGCCTGCCGTTAAAAGCTGGGGACTGCACGTTCCACAATGGCCTGACACTGCACGGGTCGAGCATCAACATGACGCCATACCGCCGCGAAGGCTGGGTATGCGCTTACATGCCCGACGGTGCCACGTTCAACGGCAAACCCAATGTGCTGCCCGAGGATTACCTAGCGGGACTCTCTATCGGCGATTACCTTAGAAACGACGACCTCAACCCGGTTGCCTATCGCCGTCTTGGAGCAGAGGAAAGAGCTATACGAGGCTGCAAGGAATGAGCACCCTGAACGATGGTCAGGCGGCACTCGCAATTGGGATCGGCCCGAAACGGTCTCCCTTAACCCGGACAAATCCGACCATCAAAAAAAGCAGGAACTCACACAAACTCAAAGCTGAAAATGCGACATCTTACTAGACAACGACCGCAAGCCGTGTCAGGACGCTTGGCGGATCGCCTCTGCCGTCTGCGCCTTCACCAGCGGCAACAATTGCTCGCCAATCCGGTAAGCTTCTTCCAAATGTGGATTGGCAGACAGCGCAAAGCTGCTGATGCCTGCCTCCGCGTATTCCTTGATGCGTTCGGCCACTTCCGCATAACTGCCGACGATGCCCACGGGTGCGCCGGGACGAACCAGGCCGAAGCCAGCCCACAGGTTTGGCCCCTGAACTAGAGCGTCGAAATCCTCCTTGGTCAGCCTTTGGGAATTTTCAATGGCGTTAGAGATCGGCACCGTCTTCGCCGATGCCTTGTCCCAACGAACCCGCAAGTCATTCCATGCGTCCTCGCTGCTATGGCGGGCCACAACATCAGCTTGGATGCCAAAGCGCAGGGTTCGGCCCAAGGCCCCCGCCCGCTGCGTCAAATCGGTGATACGCCGGCGTGTTTCTTCCAAGGTGTCCAAGGGCAAGAAATAGACATCGGCGTGTTTGGCCCCCAGATTCAAGGCTTCTTCGGTTTCGCCCGACAGATGGATCAAGGGCAGCTTCGGCCCGACCAGCGCGGGTGAAAAGCCCCCGTCCACTACTTCATAATATTTACCTTGATAGGTAAATGGCGGGTTGTTCCAAAAGCCTTTGACTACATCCAAGAACTCATCGGTGCGGGCGATTTGCTCGGCGATACTCCAACGATGGCCGTGCCAGGATTTATCAGTGTGTTCCTCGGTGATGAAGTTCCAAGCCAGCCTTCCGCCAGTCAGTCGCTGGAAGCTGATGGCGATTTTCGCCGAATACACCGCCGACAGGAACGGCGCAGGCAAGGAAGGCAGGAACTTGATACCCCGCGCTTCGCGGGCCAATGCCCCGGAGACGATCAAAGGCTCCTCGCCGGCCGGTGTCTGTGGAATCAACACACCGTCGAAACCGGTGATTTCGGCGGCACGGGCCACTTGGGAAAGATGGTCATACCAAGTGTGTCCGCCTTCGCGGCGCAAATCGATGCGGGCGAACACCGGCCGGTCAGTGATGGGCGGGGTATGGTCGCCCCGAGTCCAGTGATCCTTGTGGATGGAGCGGCCATCGCCGCCCACAGGCAGTTGCCAGTAAAATTCGATGCTCATGGTGGGCCTTTTAGCGGATTGCGGTTTTGAAATTGGTGCTGCCGCGCCAATGGAACTGTGTCATGGTTTGCTCTCAATGGTTTGACGGAATGTCATGCCATGGGTTACGCACAAACCGTACCAAGCGTAATATTATCCATGGATAAAGGCAATCATCCTAAGTATGTTGGGTTAGGAGTGTTTCCCAGCCAACACTATAACCACACAATGCTGTTTAACTAGCAAACACCAACCTATTAAAAGCGCAGCAATCCATTAATACGACGAAGCCTGACGGAAAAGTGAGTTTGCATCAATATCAGTAACTTGGGGGGTGCTATTAAAAGTGAAGTGCAAGAATTCGGCAGTGCTTGAAATTACGCTGGGAGTGCAAGGCTTGCCTTGCTTGCACATCCCATCGCAAGGCAAGCCTTGCTCTCCCGCATCACTCCAATCGCACCCAACCCAGGGTGTTTGCATAGGTATTGGCATAGGAACTGCCTATGCCATCCTGAACCCTGCTTAGGCAAGGCTTGGCAATTTCTCCCAGTTGCCCCGCAATCATGTCATATACACCGATTTCAATGCTAAATGGAAAAATAGGGTTCTTCCTCGCCGCAAACCTATGCTTCTCAACGCCCGGCTTGGCCGCCCATGCCGTAGCCCAATTTGGCGAGCCGAAATATCCCGCGAACTTCGAGCATTTTGATTATGTTGACTCGAATGCACCGAAGACCGGTACGCTTAATCTTTCGGTCATTAGCCAAGGCAGCAGTTTTGATAAGTACAACCCGTTTACGCTGAAAGGCAAAGTTGCGCCGGGTTTGCTGGAACTGGTGTTTGAAACCTTGACGGTGAACAGCCTGGACGAGCCGAATACCCAATATGGATTATTGGCGGACGATATACAGCTAGCGCCTGATTTTAGTCAAGCCAGATTTCATATCAACCCAAAAGCCAAGTTTTCCAATGGCGATCAAGATAGTTATTTCGCACACTCGCCATTGCAGGCCAAAGTTTTGCCGACTGAGGCCGAGATACAACTATTGGAACCTTATCGCGCTCAACTAGACCCGGCAGTGTTTGGTTCCCAAGTCGAACAGCCGAAGACAAGACCGCCATCCAGTTTGCGGCAAAATCTATCTGAGGCCATGAAACTCTTTGCCGAAGCGGGTTGGCATAATACTGACGGGGTATTACGGAATAGTAAAGGCGAAGCCTTTGAAATTGAATTGACCGGGGCTAGCGGTAGCCTATTGGGAGCCTATTATTATAATCTTGCCAAACTAGGCATCGTCCTCAAGCAACGGCCAGTTGATGCCTCCGCCGACCGGGTGAAGATGAAGAATTTTAATTATGACTTTGCTGCCATTGCTTTTCGTGAAGCTCGAAACCCAGCGGCTGAGTTATGGCGGAATTTGAATAGCGCAGATGCCGATAAACTAGGTTATGAGAATATTATCGGAGTCAAATCCACAGTGGTTGACGATCTAATTAAGAAACTCTATGAGGTCAATACCCAGCAAGAGCAGGAAACTGTTGCCCATGCCTTAGATAGGGTGTTGATGCATGGTTATTATGTATTGCCTTGGCGGTATTTGTCACATCATTATTTGATTCACCACAAACGCTTGCAGAGACCTAAGACACTCCCTTTGTATTATGGGGCGTATGAGTGGGTTATCAATACATGGTGGGATGGGGCGGATAATCAGTAAATTTGCTGGTATGGAACGCCTATTGCCTGAAATATTATTTATGACCTCCAACATTCTTTTCGATTTGGACGGAACCCTGACCGACCCGAAGCAGGGCATCACCCGTTGCATCCAATACGCGCTTTCCGCGCTCGGTTATCCCGTCCTGCCGGAAGACGAGCTTCTCTGGTGCATCGGCCCACCCTTGCGCGGTAGTTTCAGCCGCCTGCTGCATTCTACCGACAATGGCTTATTGGATAAGGCTTTGTGGCTTTATCGGGAACGCTTTGCGGAAGTGGGTCTATTTGAAAACGCATTGATTCCCGGTATTCCTCAAGCGCTGGATTCAATCAAAAGCCTAGATGCCAAAATCTTTTTGGCTACTTCCAAGCCCTTGGTTTACGCAGTGCGAATTATTGGAAATTTTGGCTTGGATAGGTACTTCGACAAACTGTACGGCAGCGAACTGGACGGCACTTATAGCGACAAGGCCGAACTCATTGCCCATATTCTGGCACAGGAAGCCATAGACCCGGCCACGGCAGTGATGGTTGGTGACCGCGAACACGATGTCATCGGCGCGGCGCGTTGCGGCGTTAAGAGTATTGGCGTGACTTATGGTTATGGCGAGGAGACCGAGTTACGTGCCCATGGGGCCAGTGCGATTGCGCACACACCGGGCGGTATAGCCAGTCTGCTGGCGGAACTATTGGCCTGACAATAACGGGGCATTAAGGATATGGCCGAATATAAGTTCCTTGTTGCTAGTTCCCAAACTCCGGCTTGGGAATGGAGTTTTTGAAGCTCCTGCTTCCCGAAGAGTAACCGTTCACTCCCCCCTGGGAGCGTGGGCGTCCCGCCCGCCAAAATCGCGGCCAAGATGGCCGCGCTCCCAGGAAAAGGCAGGGGGGGAGTGAACGGTTACCCCGAAGAATGACCAAGCAGGCGCTTGGAAGATAATGGTTCCCAAGCTGGAGCTTGGGAACCAGCCAGACTTCTTTCGGGAAGTTGTTTTTAACCAAATCCTAAATAAAAACATGCGGCGTGTTTTGGTGATTGGCTCCGGCGGTGCCGGCAAGTCCACATTCTCGGCGAAGCTTGGCTTAAAACTGGGACTGCCAGTATTGCATCTGGACGCTTATTTCTGGAGCACGGGCTGGGTCGAGTCGGATAAGGCTGAATGGCGGCAACCCGTGGGGCGCTTAACCGTCCAAGACGCATGGATTATGGACGGCAATTATGGCGGGACGCTGGATATTCGGCTTGCCGCCTGCGATACCGTGATCTTTTTAGATAGGCCCAGACTATTGTGTCTGTGGCGTGTTGTGTTAAGGCGGCTGCGTTTTCATGGGCGAACTAGGCCGAATATGTCCCAAGGCTGCAATGAACAGTTGACGTGGGAATTTATTCGTTATGTATGGGGTTACCCTTCCACACGTAAACCCCGTATCCTTACACGGTTGTCTGCGCTTTCGGATGACAAACAAATTATTGTGCTTAAAACCCAGCGGCAAATGGATGTGTTTTTAATGGGGCTTAAGTAATCAATAGACCATTTTTACCACCACTCAATAGGCAATTGATATGAGCAATAACCCCAATCCAGATACTCTCTGATATACCCGTTGCAGCATCCCCACCCCTTTAGGCTTGGGTGCGCAATTGGGTTGGTACAAGCAGGAATTTGCCGCTGACGGCATCACGATAAAGTCTTTACAGGAATCCAATGATCCTGTCGAGCAAGCCTCCCATTTCGAACACAGCCTGCCGCATTCATTCCGCCTTGGCGGTGCGGTGCCGCCGATTTGGGCTAGGGCCAAGGGCACGGAAACCCGTGTCATCGGCATTTCCTGGATTGACGAATACCAAGCCATCATCGCATTGCCGGAGTCGGGCATCCGCACACCAGAGAACCTGCGCGGGCGCAAGCTGGGTCTGCCTGCCAGCAGCAAACGTAAAGACAGCGTGGACGTGGCGCGGGCAACGGCCTTGCGCGGTTTGTTGCTGGCTTTGGAATTGGGCGGGCTGGAGCACAAGGATGCGGAATGGATCGACGTGGCTAGCCGCCGCGACGTGCAGCAGGACATCCAAGCGCCGGATACTCAAGTCCGCCGCCGTCGGGCGCATAGCTACACCGACACGGCACTGGCTCTGGCGAGGTGCGAGGTGGATGCGATTTATGTGAAAGACGTGCGCGGCGCGGAAACCGCCCATCTGCTTGGCGCGAAAGTCGTGGCCGATCTGGGCTTCCATCCCGACCCGCATTTCCATATCAACAACTCCACGCCACGGCCTTTGACGGTGAACGAGCAGACCCTGCGCGAGCATCCTGATCTGGTTCGGCGCTTTCTGGCCCGCATCCGTGATGTGGATGGCTGGGCGCGGCAAAACCCTGCCGAGGCGGTCCGGCAAATCGCCCAAGAAACCAACTGGACTGAAAGCTGGGTGCGTTTCGCTTATGGCGAGAAAGTGCATCAAAGCCTGGCCGTGGATTTGTCTGAGCGTTCCATCGCGGGCCTGACGGAGTATAAGGATTTCTTATTGAAATGGGGATTCATCGAAAAGGACTTTTCGATCAAGGATTGGATTGATGCCAGCCCCTTGCTGGCGCTGTCATCAGACGGTCAAGCCAAGGCCGCTTGAAGCCGATCATTTTTAAACCGGAGAAACCAATGAACGCAGTCGTCGCAGAAAAAGTCGTGGAGTTATCACGCAAAGAATTGTCCGACCCATTCGCCGTATTTGACGGCTCATGCCATTGCCCATAAACCGTTCTGCATCCAATACTGGTCTTTGGCGAAGCGGGCGGGCGTGGATGAAATCCCATTGAGCGACTGGGCACCGCGTTATTCGCCCGACCCGATTATCAAATCCATTCGTGACAATCCTGCGGCACCGGCAGTGTTGCTGCGCAACCGTGGCTTGTTCGCCTGGGGCAAGAACACCCTGCTGGATGTGGCGAACCTGCTCAACGGGTTGGAAGAAGGCGCGGAAATCGCTGTATATTCCACCTTGCTGGGTGGCGGTCAGGATTTGCCAGAAGGCGCGTTGGATACCTTTCTCAAGCAGCGTCAAGGCTAACGGAGAAACGCGCACGTTGGAAGCCGATTCGGTTTTATAAACCGAGTCGGTTTTTTGCGTCAAGGCTTCGTTAACTGACGGGGCGTCCAATAATTCTCCAGCTTGAGTTCCTTCAACGCTGCCGCCACAAACTTGGGTTCAACCAGTTTGTCCGGGTCGAGCTTCTTCCCCACCAGTTTCTTTTGCGTGGCGAATTCCACGCTGTGGCGTTAGTGTGCGTAGACCACATCGTCAAACAGCGGCGTCCAGCGGTCTTTCCAACTCACATTGGGTACGTTTGTTTAAACTCACCCCAATCCCTTGGACTTCAGCGGCATAAGCCTGGCCATAGGCTTGTCGGCCTTGGCGATGATGATTTCCCCCTGGCGGTGGCCCACTCGACATGGCCAGTTTTTGCATTAGGGCATGAACCTTTTCGCCTATGCCGAGAATAAACAGACAAAGACCGAGACAAACACAGATCGGAAAAACGCAGTTACCGGTTTTAACTGCTGAAACCTATTCTAAAGATTAAATGAAATGATCGATGAAGCAAAACACTGGGAGCCAAGAATTATGCCCATGGCACATCACGGCGAACCTGACGACAACGAGTTGATCTTAAGGATATGCACGGCAGACACCGGGGCATTCGAGACTTTGTACAAGCGATATTACCTGAGGCTTTACCGGTTTGCCTTTCGGGTGACGCGGCAACTTGATCCGATAGAGGAAATCATCAATGATGTCATGTACGTGGTGTGGAAAAGGGCATCATCCTTTCAGCCGGAATCCCGTGCATCGACCTGGATTTTCGGCATCGCCTATAAGAAATGCCTAAAATCAATGTCCGAGCGCTTGCAAGGCGAGCATCTGGAACTGGAGAAAGCCGAAGACCTAATCCCCGGTGTCCAAGACAGCGGCTTGCAAAACCTGGAACTCGAAGACTTTATCTCGGTGGCGTTTGGCAAATTGCCTGCAGATCAACGGACGGTGTTGGAGTTGACTTATCACCATGGTTTGAATTATGGCGAAATCGCCCAGATCATGGGCTGCCCGGAAAATACCGTCAAAACCCGCATGTTTAATGCCCGAAAAAAGATCAAAGCGCTGTTTCCCGATTTTCTTCCCGAGTCCCACGCAGACTACAAAGGTAGCCTATTATGAACATCCAACAATCCTCAGCTTATTCCAACCATGACGAAATCTGGTTGCTAATCCCTTGGTATGCGAACGGCAGCTTGGAAGGATCAGACCATGACCGTGTGAAAGCGCATTTGCAGGTATGCCTGGTTTGCCGGAGGGAACTCGCCAGTCAAGCCATGCTTGCCAAGCATTTGGAACATACTCCAAGTGTGGAAATATCATATAAACCCTCATTTGAACGGCTAATGTCACGCATCCATGAGGAAGAAGGCTTAAGGGCAAAGGCAAACCGCCAAACCCAAGGCAAGTCCCCGTGGCTGGCCCAATGGAAAAATTCGCTAATCGCCAACTTCACGCCGAAGCATCTCATACCTGTTTTCGCCACGGGGCTGTTAGCCATCGCACTTGCCTTGCTGTTTGGCAGACCACCCTTGAATGAGATCAAGACCTACCATACGGTCGCGAACCCGAATAATCTGAACCGGTTCAATGCCAACGATATCCGCGTGATTTTCGCCGAGCAGGTCACTGGACAGGAAATCGGCAAGCTCATCGGTTCCATTGGCGGCAGCATAGTGGATGGTCCAAGCCCGGTTGGCGCCTATACCGTCCGGGTTGCCGATGGAATCCCACTGGCCCAAGCCATTAGCCAATTGCGTGGCAATAAAGCAGTCGTTTTTGCGGAGCCTGCCCTACCCCAACAAACTGACAAACCCAAGATGGGAGGCGGTTAGATGGTCATCATCCTCAGAATATTTTTATTGGGGTGCCTGGTTGTGCCGGAAATTTCCTGCACTTCCGTTGATAGTCAAAAAGTCGTGGATTGGACTCACCCCCCCGAATCTGGCGGCATATCGCCTTCGGCAAACCAGATACTCATCACCTTTGAGGATGAACGCAACCAAAGGGTTCCCATCGCCGATGCTGTCAGCGGCTACCGGCAACGCGGCGATTATGCCAACTCCACATGGAGCCTAAATGTCGCCGAAGCATTGGCCAAAGACTATGGCCTACGCCAGGTGACGCAATGGCCCATCAATTCGTTAGGCATCCATTGCGTGGTTTACGAGATACCCGTCAATCTATCCATGGAACAGGTATTGAAGCGGCTGGAAATGGACAAGCGGATTGAAGCCGTGCAAGCGATGAAAACATTCCATGTGAGGGGAGAAACCTACACTGACCCGTATTTCAAATTGCAAACCGGCATCCGCGACATGCATGTCGAATCGGCGCAACGCATCGCCACCGGACGTAATATCAAAGTCGCGGTGATCGATACCGGGGTGGACGTTGGCCACCCCGATTTGACCGGGCAAATAGCCCTCGAACAGAATTTTGTGGATGAATCCAAGGCTTCACCCGACGACATCCATGGCACCGCCGTGGCAGGCATAATCGCCGCCTCAGCCAACAACCAAATGGGCATCGTCGGGATTGCGCCGGATGCCAAGCTCATTGTCCTGAAGGCATGCTGGCAAATCAGCCCACAAAAGGCAGAGGCAGTTTGCAATAGTCTGACCTTGGCATTGGCATTGAATTCTGCGATCAACCTAAAATCTGAGATCATCAACCTCAGCTTGACGGGTCCTCAAGATACGCTGGTTGGACGCTTGGTGGACAAGGCACTGGATGACGGCATCATCGTGGTTGCCTCGACTAGTTCACCTTTCGCAGCAGAAAAGGATTTTCCCTCCTCCATCAAGAGAGTCATTGCGGTGCGAACCGCCAATGCCGTGGGCAATTCCAGTCCGTCCGACACAGGGATTGTCCCGGCACCTGGCCAGGAAATCCTGACCACCCTCCCACATGCCACTTATAATTTCATGTCAGGCAGTTCGTTTGCCGCAGCACACATTTCCGGTGTGATCGCACTGTTGCTACAGCTAAACCCTCACCTTGGCTCCGAACAAATCCTATCGATGTTACAGGCTTCCATGTCACCTTCCACTAGCGCACAGGCAGTGAATACGGTCAATGCTTGCGTCGCGGTGGCAAGCTTAAGCGGTAGTTCGGACTGCGGCAACCCAACAGTCAGATCCGGCTCTGCGTTGTTGGCTTCCCCGTCAGTGCTTATGCCGGACCGATAAACAAGGGTACGATTTTGCCTTTTAGTTGCAAATTTCAATATCAGACTGTCCTTATTAGTATGCACGATCAACCATTTAGGAAGGGAGCGGCACATGAACATACGAATTCTCCAAGATGAAGGTTTCGATGAACGCTATATCGCCTTTGTTGATCATACCGACCAGGCAAAGAGCCTAAAGCGTGATAACCCACAGATTGCACGGGTGAATGCCTGCCTTGCCAAAGCCGTTATGGAAATGTTCGCCCATGCCGGGGTTGCCATCATTGAACTACCCCCGGCATTAGAAGGGACAAGAAGGCTCAGGGTTATCGAACCCCAAAACAACGGCTAATGTGTGGTGTGGGTGTCTGAAATCATCGGCAGCCAGCCACAGCCGAGGGTTGCCTTGACGGATGGAAACTTGTTGAAAAGCCCAGTGCGCTAGCCTGCCTGGTTGCATCTGACCAGACTGCCACATAACAGAACCCTGTTCTTTCGTTGTAGGTAGGCTATCGAACAAGAGGATATGTGGATGAGCGACGCACTGTATGACTTTTTGGCCCGGCTGGGCTACTCACATCCAATCCACCCGGTTTTCGTCCACATGCCCAAAGGATAAAGAATTGATACACTGATACCCTAAGCATTAAAGGGCGGCGGGTATAGAGAGGTGATATCGATCCTTAGTAAAAACTTTTTCATATAGTGGTGTTTTTGGTTTAAAACCCAATGGTCAGGGAAACAACGAAACGGTTCTTGAGTTCGGGGAAATAGAGACCCTCGCGACCTTCTGAATACGACAATCCGGTCGTGTCCACATAGCGTAGGTCCAGCGCACCGTATTTGAAAAACCAACTTACCCCCGCATTCCAATATAGCCAATCATATTCGATAACCGAGCTTGCCTGATTAAACCCTAGGCCTATAGATACGGTTAGAACCTTGTTTAGTGGATAGCGTCCAGACATTTCATAATTGACAGTGGCCCCACCCCGATTATAAGCATCGTTGGAAAAATCGATGCGGGTCGTGAACATGTCGCTGTAGTGGATAGAGGCTGAGTATTCGTTGTAGTCCGAGTATTTGCCGAATAACCGGCCATCGTAGAAATAACGGCCCACGGAACCTTCAAGCCGCCATTGCTCGTATAGCTTAAAGCTGTAGCCAACATAGGGGTAAAGCTCGACGTTCGACCTGTCGGGGTATCTCTTATCCTCAAAATCCACCCGCGCAATCCACATCCCGCCGTAAACTCCGGAAGGATGTCCATAATCCAGATTGGCCTTGACCGTCGGTGCATTGCCGCTTTTCGAATAACCCCGGTAAACATAATTGCTGGTTCCGCTGATCAGTGCGCTAAACCCTTCGGCACTCGAAGATAGCGGCAACAATAGGAGAGGAATAAGACAGGCAAAGAAAAGTTGCATTGAAAAACGAATGGTTGAACCTTTTTGCCAAGGCTTGGGATTAACCTAGTAAGCGCGATAACAAACTTTGCCCTCTGGGGCAGGCGCGAAATTCAAAACAGATCAATCAATCATGAACGGATGCTGCTCCTGAGAGGAATAAGCCATGTACCCGCATAACCATATTTCCCAGAAAAAAGCCCTACGCCGCAAGTTATTAATTGCCTCTTTTTGCGCCATCAACGCCAGCTTGTCACCCGTTGTTTCACATGCTATCACTTTGTTTGGCACACTGTCGAATTTTGATGTCGTGAACGATACTGGACAGGAAGCCTACGGATTCGAAATTGAACTGCATGGGATTAGCTCGGTCGGTTATAGTTTTTCCGCCAATCGCTATGGTGCGCCGCATAGCATTCCATTCAACGGCGGCGTTTTTGTGCGCTATGCCGCGAACTGGGATTTCGTTTCCCAACAGTGGACCCAGGCCAATCAGAATACGCCCCAGTTAGTCGGAGCGGGTTCTGGTACCCTGGTGGATACCAATATCGTACCCACCATGGGCCATCAATGCGTCTATTGGCTCCCTAATTACGCGACCAGCGGTTGCGATCATTTCGGTTTGGTGCTGCCCTACTATAGCCCCGTGCCTCCGTTGGTGATTTATCATTGGCTGTGGTCTGACCCGGCCAACCCGGGCGGTTTGGTGTATGCAGGCATCAATACCCAGGTGGCAGTGCCGACCCCGGTCGTTCCGTTGCCTCCGCCGCCTCCGCCGGCCATACCCCCCGTCCTGATACCGCAGCCGGTTTTCCAGGTGCCGCCGCTCCAACCTAACGTAGTGGTTGCCCAAATCCAAGCACCGAAACCGCCCAACCCTGAACTGCAATTCGGCGAAGCGACCTGGGTTAAAGTCTATAAGCAGGAAATGCCCCGCGAGGTGGGCTTGGACGAACTGCAAGGCGACAACCCGGCCGTGGTGCCCGAAGATCCAGCCCAGATTGAAACGGCTTGGAAGCTTTTGCAGCACAACCCCCACAACCCTGATAGCGGCAGCAGCGTATTGCATAGTCAGTCGTCCATAGGCAACGGCTCACATGCCGTGGTTCGCCGCTACGAGTTTTACAAATTCACCGGTACCTACGACCTGATCGATCATGGCGCGATATGCGCTGATGTCCTCTGCAATTCACCGGCGGCGAATGAACTCGGCAGCTACATCGGGGCGAACATGGCTGCAGCCAACATCGGCAATCCCTCGGTCACAGTAACGAAAGTCGGCAGCGGCAATGTCAGCGGAGGCATCTCAGGCACCAACAAAACCCCCTTGAGTTGCGGCAATGTTTGCAGCGCACCATTCAACTTGCAGGATATCGTGGTGCTAACGGCCACCCCCCCGTCGAATGGTGTCTTCACCGGCTGGCAAGGGGCATGCAGCGGGTTCCAATCGACTTGCTCGCTGACCGTGACCGATGAAATGGCGGTCACAGCGAACTTTGCCACGCAATTTACCCTGTCCGTCGGTCGCGGCGGTTCGGGTACCGTCACCGGCACACCGGCGGGCAACGACAGAGGCATCAATTGCGGGGGAACTTGCTCGGCCAAGTTCACCCAAGGAACTGTGGTGGCGCTAACCGCCACGCCCCCCGTAGGGCATAGGTTCGTCAATTGGATGGGCAGCGGCGCAGGTGCTTGCAATTTGACGACAATCCCGACTTGCAATGTCACCATCGCCAGCGATGCTTCGGTGCAAGCCAATTTCCAGTGAAAAACTCATGTTACGCACACTACGGCGGTGATGGGTCTTAATTCACCGCCTAGATCGAAGGGCGGCAACCCCCTGCCGCCAGCGGTTTCGTTGCCCGTGCGTAACATCAGTGAAAATGGTCGCCAATCAATCGGAATATTTTAGGACCCTTGAAATGATAGCAGCGTTGATAATATTAAGCTTATTCTTGCTGGCAATATCCCCATCTGCCTTGGCAGTGCCCAGTTTTGCCAGGCAGACCGGAGTTGCCTGCGCCACCTGCCATACGATGGCGTTTGGACCAACCCTGACGCCGTATGGACGGGAGTTCAAGCTGAACGGCTATGTCTGGGGCAACGGCGGCGAGGACTATACCCCGCCGGTCAGCGGCATGGTGCAAGGCTCTTTCACCAATACCAAACAGGGCCAAAGTCCTCCACCAGGTCCTTCCGGTTTCAACGCCAACAATAACTTTGCCTTCAATCAAGCATCATTGTTTTTCGCTGGAAAAATCTGGGACAAGCTGGGCGCGTTTAGCCAGTTGACTTATGACGGCGTGGCCGACAACGTGTTCATGGACAACACGGACGTGCGTTTCGCCAATCAGGCGAATCTGTTTGGTTACGATGTGGTCTATGGCATTTCCGCCAACAACAATCCGACCGTGCAGGATATTTGGAACACCACCCCGGCCTGGGGTTTCCCGAATGTGGGTTCGCCCATGACGCCAACGCCAGATGCCGCAACCATGCTGGACGGCGGCGTCGGCGGGGTGAAGACGGGCCAGGTGGGCGGTGCGACGGTTTATGCCATGGTCAATCGCCTGCTTTACCTGGAAGCAGGTGCCTACGGCAGTTTCTCGCGGAATTTCCTGATCGGCACAGGCAATTTCAATAGCTGGGGAACCCCTCTAAACCGCATTGACGGCGGCGCGCCCTATTGGCGGGTGGCTTTGCAAAAAGAATGGGACGGCCATTATTTTGAACTCGGTCATTACGGCATGATCGCCAATATCTATCCAGGCGGAGACAAGACTGCGGGAACCGACGGCTACACCGACTTGGCCATGGACGCAACCTACCAGTATCTTGGCAATATGGAGCATATCTTCGAGCTAAAGACCACCTACATCCGTGAGAGCCGCAACCTGCGGGCCAGCGCCAATTTAGGCAATGTGCTTAATCAGGCCAATTACGTAAACACATTCAAGATTAACGGCACCTACATCTACGCCCAGACTGTCAGTCTGGCTTTTGGCTACAACAAAACGTGGGCGCGGGCAGATACCACTGTGGACCCTCAGACGGGAAATATCTTGGTCGGGGGGAACGACGGAAGCGAATATTTCACGGCGGAATTGGATTATGTGCCTTTCGGCAAGGACTACAGTTTACAGTCTTCGCTGCTGAATCTGCGTTTGGGCCTGCAATACATAGGCTATACCCAGTTTAACGGATCGCAAGTTCAAGCTGGCAACAACAACACCCTGCTATTGTTCGGCTGGATGGCTTTCTAAAAAAGTATGGGCGCAGATGAACCATTTGCGTTGAAAAGGGAATATACGCAATATAAGGGCTAGCGACATTCAGATGTCGTATCTGCACTCAGTGACACCTTTAAAAAATGCAATCTATTTCTTCTTTCAGGAGCCAAACTATGAACGCACTCCGCATAAATTCACGTACTCTTTGCGCAATCCCCCTGTGGGTCGCGCTGACCCTTGTCACCGGGCCAAGCGCCCATGCGGCGGGAAATTTTTACCAACAGCACAACCTAGTGGCCGACCTTGCCGGTGTGGCAGACCATGCCGACAGCAATCTGGTTAATGCTTGGGGAGTGGCGTTCAATCCTTTTGGCCCTGTATGGGTGGCTAATAGCGGTACTGGCACTTCCACGTTATATGATGGTAAGGGCACCGTCAGCCCTCTAGTAGTGCAGATACCCACACCGACCAGTCTAACCGGCGGGAATCCGACAGGGATCGTTTATAACGGGTCTTCGGGTTTTGTAGTTTCCTCAGGCGGCATCTCCGGGGCCAGCCGCTTCATCTTCGCAACCGAAGATGGCGTGATCGCGGGCTGGGCATCGAGTGTCGATCAGACTCACGCGATACGCGTAATTGACAACTCGGCATCGACCGGTGCGGTGTACAAGGGGCTTGCATTAGGTGCCGGTGGTAACGGCAGCCTGCTCTATGCCGCCGACTTCCATAATAATCGGATTGATGTCTTCGATGGCACATTCAAACCCGTGACGCTTTCGACAGGCGCATTTAGCGACCCTAGCCTTCCCCCCGGATTCGCGCCATTTGGTCTGCAAACAATCAACGGCAACCTTTACGTCTCCTATGCCATGCAGGACGACGCGAAGCACGACGATGTGAAAGGGGATGGTCTCGGATACGTGAATGTGTTCGGACCCAATGGCGAACTGGTTAAACGCGTCGTATCGGCGGGCAAGCTGAACGCACCTTGGGGGATGGCCCTGGCATCCGCAGGATTTGGGAAGTTTGCCAATCGCCTTTTGGTGGGGAACTTTGGTGATGGCAAGATTAATGCCTACGATCTGGCGAGCGGGGAATTTGTCGGCCAGCTCAGTGGTGCCAATGATAGCCCCATCCAAATCGACGGCTTGTGGGGGCTGGCCTTTGGTAACGGCTTTGCAAACCAACCGGTCAACACGCTATTCTTTGCCGCCGGACCGGGCGGAGAGCAGCAAGGTTTGTATGGACGTATTGACATGGTGGCAGGCGAACCCTCGACCGAATGCCTGCTCGATTGGGCGGAAAAAACGTATCCTTCCCTTTTTCCCAAGGCCGATGGCCCTACGGTTACTGTATCAGTTTACACTGCACGCCACTATACAGGGACCAATTCCTACCTAGGCATTTCCTCGGTCGATAATCATGTCTATTACAAATCTAAGGATGGTCAATTGCAAGATGAAGGCCCGGTTTCATTTTGGTTGCCCCAAGCGGGTTGCCAATGAGTGGGTCGTTTTTGAAGATGATATGACGAAGCCGCGTAACAGGATTGCTGACAGGGATGTCGGCGTTTCAAGGGGGTTGAAGTCCAAATGAATTTCTGCGTAGAGCCGTTGGCCAATAGGCTTTCGATCTCCGGGCGGAAGACATCCAGCTTGCTCTTGCCCGGACCCTTGGGCCGACCCAACGCGATCCCTTGTTCTTTCTTGAAGTGCAATGCTTCTCTCGGTTGAAAAACCGTTTGGTGAGTGCAAATGGAATTTCTCAATTCCATAAAAACACACTATATGCCCCTCTTGGGTGTGCTAAGATCAAATCAAATATCACTCATACTTAGACTGATGTGTTGATTGCGTTGCGTTATCGAAGAAACCGACCTTACTTGCACTTGCTAGTTTTCGTACTGCTGGTAAGCTGGGTTTCCATGCTTGTTTCCGCAACGTGTTTCATGCCGAGTGCATGGCGGGTGTCTTCCGCCGATGTCATGCCAGATGGATGTTCTGACCTTGACAGCCATGCTGCGAAGCATCAAGACCATGGGGTCAAGCCTGTTCAAGACTGTTCTTTCAAACCCTGCCCCGACTCCCAACTAAATCCGCTTTTTGGTTTCAAAATTGACCAGCCGGATGTGCCGCTGATCATCCTTTGCTTGGCCTGGCTGATTGGGCAATTGTTCCCTGACCGCGTGAGTCGGCGTGTCCCCTGCCCGACGGTCCCGCCGGATGGTAGGCGTGTCCCGCTGATTTTCCGTTTTTGCACCCTTCTGAACTAGCGCCCCTCTCTAAATGAACTGCGTCTTCTTAGGCGCTATAAGGCTTCCGCGCCTTGCGGAACCGTTCATGTCGAGAGGTGAACTATCATGTCTTCCCTGTGTTTTTTTCCATTCCGGCGTTACGGCTTTTTGGCAGCAATTGCCGTGGTTTTTTGCATTTCCCTGTATTCGTCTGGCCCACTTGCCGATGAGCCGGATTTGTCCATCCAACAATCGGTCGAACAAGCCTTGTCAGGCAATCCCGGCATTGCCGAAATCAAATCCCGCGCCGAAGCCTTGGCCGCCATTCCGTCCCAAGAAGGGGCTTTGCCCGACCCAACACTGAACTTCGGCATGTTGAATGTCCCGACGCGCAGTTTCAGTCTGCAAAAGGAGGACATGACCATGATCGAGGTGGGACTCAGCCAGACGATTCCTTTTCCCGGCAAGCTCGCGTTGAAGGAAAAGGCGGCTGAGCATGAGGCACTGGCAGCCGCGTCCTCGGTGGAAGATGCGCGTCTGCGTCTGGCGCGTGATGTGAAGAAGGCGTGGTGGCGGTTGTTCTACTATGACCGCGCCTTGAATGTGACGGAGGAGACCGAGAAGTTTTTCCAACAACTGATTGATGTCGCCCAAGCCAAATACAAGACCGGGCAAGGCATGCAACAGGATGTTTTCCAGGCGCAATTGGAACTGTCCAAACTGAAAGATGAAAAGCTGGAACTGACTGGAATGCGCCATGTGGAGAATGTCCAACTCAATGTCTTGCTTAACCGCAAACCGGAAACCCTTGCGCGGATACCCCGGCAAGCGGAAATAAAACTCCCCCTACTGACCGATGCTGGCTTGCAAGAAAAAGCGATGCGCTCGAATCCGCTGTTTGCCCAACACGATAACATGCTGGATGCGGCCAGAACCAAGGTGGAACTGGCAAACAAGGACTATTACCCAGACTTGACCCTTGGCAGTAGCTATGCCTTTCGACAAAACACACCTGAAGGATTGACCCGCAGTGATTTCCTCAGCGTCAACCTCAGCATCAACCTGCCCATTTATGCACAGCAGAAACAGGCGAAGGCTGTCGATCAACGGCGCAGCGAACTCTTACAAAAACAGTATTCCGCGCAAGACGAACACAACAAGGTTCACGGTGAGATAGCAGCAAAAAACGCCGAATATGAGCATGCCAGGGAGCG
>QJPH01000314.1 GCA_003242955.1 Candidatus Methylumidiphilus alinenensis | reverse complement strand
GGCAGGGTGATTTGCGAAGGATTTGTTTGTGATTTTCGTGGGCAATTTGTTTCGGTTTTAGTGGATTCATTATTGGAAATCATTTTAGCTATCAAGGCTTACCTTGACGCTCCAATGCATCCCGCAATGATAAAAAAGATATATAAAAATATCTTTAATTACTATTAGTATTGACGATTTTTGCGCAAAACCAATGAATCCAGTTTAGAAACATAAAGATGCGTTATTCTAAACTATGTGGACAAAGAGTAAACCGTCTTGCCTAATCCTGTGGATAAATTGGACTTATAAACTTTTACACTTTCTGCCGGCAGCTTGTCCACAAGCTTCATGGCATTGTTTTCCACAGGGATAGACTTAATAAACCACATAAAATAATGTAAATACAGCGTGTTCTATATCTACTAGTTACTTACATATATATGCCCCCATGTCGGCAAAGGGTTGCCGACCTACTGCGTATCAAGGGCTGTAGGGCGGCAAGCCTTTGCCGCCAACGATAAACAAAGTAATCAATAGACATTAAAAACGCTGTATCAACCTTTAAAAGGTGGGAATAGATAATGCCGGGGTTTAGGAAGACGCTTTACCATGCCAGCTAGGGTGTTCAAATCATTGGCATCGTGAAATGGCTCATATCGAATTCGAACATAAAGTTGTGTGATGCATTTGACTGATTTTGCCAGTTCAGGCTTGTTCTTGACTACGCGCTCAGAAAAATGGACTGGGCCTTCCCCTATATGCGGGATGACCCCATGATCCGCGATTTTTTTCAGAAACTTTTGATAAATGCGTTTTGCCGGGTCGTTGTTGGCGCTTCGTTTCGGCAAGATAAACCAAGCTACTGCCAGAAGGGAAAAGATTAAACCGTTAGACACCCAGGCGGCTATCATCCGCCAGTCAAATACTCCCAGCCATTGAAAAAATCGTCCTTGGTTTTCTGTGCCATAGGCGAGAACCCAGCTATTCCAGCCATGATCTATGCTTGCAGCAATCATTCTGGCCCGTCTCGAGAGGTTTCTAAAGCCCAAGCCACGAGATGCCGCCAAATCACCCATCAGGTTGAAGCGGATTTCACCAAAGGCAACTTGGGTTTCCACATCCACGCCATGTTCAATCCGTTCCGGGGCTACCGCCGCAGTGGGATCGACGCGTGTCCAGCCAGACTCTGGTAGCCAGACTTCGGCCCATGCATGGGCATCGGCTTGTTTGACCTCCAAAAAGCGGCCCACACTGTTCCATTGACCACCTTGGTAGCCAGTGACCACACGGGCAGGAACACCACCGATTCGCATCAAAATTACGAAAGAGGTCGCGAAGTGTTCACAAAAGCCGCGTCGCGTCACGAATAGGAAAGTTTCCACCGGATTGTCATGAAGAAGTGGCGGATTCAGTGTGTAGTAAAATTTCTCCTCTCGAAAATAACGCAAGGCTCTATCCACCAAACTTTTTGGACTAGGGTTTTCTTCCTTCCAGCCTTTTACCAATGTTTGCAGTCGGCTGCCTATGTTAGGTGGCAGTTGCAGAGCCCTTTTAGTCTCCCTGTTGTTTAATGGGCCAGTTGTGTAAACCGTTCCTGAGGATAGTCGGTACTGTTTGCGCTCGGTGATGTCTGTTTTGGCTAATAATTGATAATCGGTGGTTTTTTCCAATTCGTCAGGAATTGAATCAGGCAGGTCTAGTGCGAAAACCCAACGCTGTTGATGGGGTTCTATGGTGATGAGGTAACTGTGGAAGCCGCCATTTAACCGTGGTTCAGTTCCTGACAGGATAGGCATCGTAGGCAATAATGTCCATTTATCGCCATTGGTGAACCAAAATACCGGACCCCGCCAATAGCGCATTTTAGCTGGTGGAAGATCGGCCCCGAAGTCCACGCGGAAGGCAGTTTCTTGGGAAAGTGCCAGATGATTGAATGAACCAAGGGAGATGGTGTCGACCAAGCCGGTTTTTGCAGCATGGCTGTCATCTGGCAATTCCCATAACGGACCTTGGATACGCGGGAAGAATACAAACAGAAGCAGCATCAACGGCATGGCTTGGGTAACCATCTGAATTGCCAGAGTTAAGCGCGCCTTGGCCGGAAATGCATTATTACTATTTAACCCAATCATAGCGGCCACCAGCAATATGACTGCAATCAAGGTATAGCCGGCCATTGGGATGCTTTGCGAGAACAAGTATTGGGTGAGGGCGACAAAAATGGCGAGGTATGCCAATAAATAGGCATCCCGTTGGCTTTTTGTCTCCAATAGCTTCAAGCCTAAGCCAACAATGAACAGACTGGAGCCGGCTTCTTGACCCCAAACTCGATGATAAGTCATAAGCACGATGCCGGCTCCGCCCAGTGTGAGCAGAAAAAGCAATGCCTTACCGGGTAGGCTGAATTTAAAATAGAGGGCAGCAAAGAACCAAACTGCCAATAGGCCAAAGTAGGCCATGACAATCGGTGCTAAATTAAACACATGGGGTGCGGCTACAAATACGACTGCCCCAAGCAACCAGCCTAGGTTTTGCCTATCATCGGCGAGTGAAAGTTTTGTCTTCATGATGTTCTGCAAATCAGAATGGGTAACTGTTGGTTTTTGGCGGTAAAATGGGTAAGGCGAAAAGTTAAACTATGCTTAAAAGGTTGGAATCATGATAAAAATTGCCATCCCAAAAATTCCTGGCGCGGTAAAACTTAAAAAATTACGCAACGCGCTTGCAATTGCACGGGCTAGAAAGCTGTTATCAACCCTCCAACAAGAGGCGGAGACGACCATTTCGCATGACCAAGCCAAACGGGTCACCTACCTGACCGAACTATTTTCGCGCATCCATCGCGAAATTTTCCATGACTGGAAGGAACAAGCCACCGTAAACCATAGGCCTGGAACCATGCCAGACGCAGACAGAAGAAAGGGATTCCGTATGATTATAGAGGGTCTGGTCTTGAATGGAGGGGGCAATCTGGGTACGGAACTATTTGACAGCAATGGTTTTGTGATCAAAACGGGAAATATTGCCGAACGGGTGGCTAATTTTTACCAAAGAATGCGCATAGTGCGGCCATTTGACTATGGCAACCGGCTTACTTTGGATGTTTTTGTCATGGCCCTTGCCAACTTGCCGGCATTCAAAGGTGTTTATGAGCAGGGGATTGATTTTAGGCGGTTAGAAGCGGTCGATGCCGTGGTTCTGCATAATTTGGATAGCACGGTGGAGGAAATAACCCTAGCCTTTAAACATGCCCTTGACCCCACGCGCACGAAATGTTTGCAAAACAGGCCCAACGGGTATGGAAAATGGCCTGAAAACAAACGGTTTGTTTCGAGCATACCGTTTTTATCGCACACGACGGGGGACGGAATAGATTGCCTAGTCACGGTCAATGGCGGCTTGGTGCCTCTTGCCAGCATCAATAAGGATTTATTTGTGGCCGGTTTGCAATTGGCAGATTTGCCGCTTAGTTTGTCGGCAAAAGTCATTGGTTATTTGCCGGGTACGGAAAATCTCCGTGTGGCGGAGAAAGATGAGATAGATGGCATCAGCATCGGAGAACATGGCGAAGCGCCGCTGTTCTGCCTTGATGTCAATATGTTGACCGGTTTGCGTTCTGCCAGCCAGACGGAATTAAAGGAGTTAATCAAGCAATGCGAAGGTGACAATGCCACGATATTCATGCTGGCCAACAATCCAGATCTTAAAAATAAACTGCTGGCCACCGCGAGCGAAGATG
Organism: Candidatus Methylumidiphilus alinenensis; assembly: GCA_003242955.1. Classification (GTDB taxonomy): domain Bacteria; phylum Pseudomonadota; class Gammaproteobacteria; order Methylococcales; family Methylococcaceae; genus Methylumidiphilus; species Methylumidiphilus alinenensis. The sequence goes on along the minus strand of QJPH01000314.1, from coordinate 93,412 downwards.
AGAGGTTGGCCCGCACCGTTGAAATAGGCTACGAAAGGCTCAGTAAAATGAGCAAAAAACTGGATGAACTCCAAGAGGCAATCTTCAAAGGTAAAACGCCTGACCCTTACCCAAAGCTGTTTATGTCCATGGGTGGGGCCGGATCGGGTAAAACAGCAGTGGAAGAAATCGCTGCCGCGCAATGCGGTGACAATTTTGTCATTGCCTCATTGGATGAGTTCCGCAAATGTAGCGACCTGTATACGGTGATGACGGCAGCGAATCATCATAGCGACGATTATATATTCATAGAACCATTCGCCAATCGGCTACGCGACTTGGTGGCCAATCGGGCCAAAGAAGCCCGTATCAACATACTCTATGACGGCACGGGCATTCCCTATAAACCGCGCTACTTTAATGTGATCAATGCCTATTCGGAAGCCGATTTTCACACCCAAATTGCCGCCATTGATGCGTTCATCGTCAAGCCCGAAGGCCGGGAAAATGAATTATCCCGTTCCGGGGTCATCTGTAGTGTCAAGGACCGGTTTGAAAGAACCGGGCGGGCTTTGCCTTGGGTAGTCACGGTTGATAAACACATACGTTCGCCCTGGTCGTTTTTGGATGCCTTGGAGCATGAGGCGTTGGATAAAATATCGCTGTTTGCCAATGACGGGGAGCGGGATAAACATTACCTTGTGGCGGAAAGTTTTGGCCTTGCCGACAGCGAAGTCAGGGCATTGCATGAAACACAGAAAAGCGAAACGCTTACGGTGTACCTGAAATCATTGATCAGACATCATGCCGATTCGATCTTGAAGATTTTGGCCAATGGGGATAGGGAGAAAATTGAAGCTCTAATGGATAGAAACCCTGCCTTTGACGAAACCAATGTGGCGTATCAAATCTACCCCGGCAAATACGGAAACCGGGTTTTGGCAATCTATAACACCCGGCGCATGGTGGATTTTGTTGTCAAACGGCAATTAAACCCCAATGCATCGGGCGAGGAAGGTTTGTTGCACAAACATGCCTCGCTGGCTTTCCATGTCGATCCCGGTGCGAAAGAGCCTTGGATGATAAGGCTACAGGATGCCGTTGCCGACATCGAAACCAAAGCCCAAGCAGGGTAGAATAGGTAACAAATTTAACCATCCGGTTTGTCATGACTCCATTTGTTTCCAGCGAAATCAAAACTAAACTGCAGATTACCTGCCAGAATTGCAACTTAAGCGACTTATGCATCCCGCGCGGACTCAGCCAAAAAGATGTCGAGCGCATCAGCAATATCGTCACCCGCAGGAAAATCCTGCATAAGGGCGATTACCTGTATCGGCAGGGTGACAAGTTTCGTGGCATCCTCGCCATCAAGGCAGGCACGGCCAAACTGGTGAGCTTGGACCTGGACGGCAATGAGTTTCTTACCGGTTATTATTTACCCGGCGAACTGCTCGGTTTTGACGGCCTTGCCGATGAACGGCATGCTTGCTCGGCGCTGGCCCTGGAAACCTTGACCTATTGCGAGATTCCCGCCGAACAGATAGACAGCCTGTGCCTTGAGGTGCCGAATTTGATGAGGGAACTATTCCGCCATGTCGGCCAAGCCCTGACAGCGGAGACCAGCCACCATCTGCTAAGCCAGCGAGGGGCGGAAGAGCGTGTTGTAGGCTTTCTGCTTGATCTTTCCGACCGTTTGAGTCGTCGGGGGCTTTCAGGCACAGAAATTAAACTAACCCTGTCACGCCTCGAAATAGGGAAATATTTGGGGCTGACACTAGAATCTGTCAGCCGTATTTTAAAAAACTTTGAGGGCATGGGGTTTGTCACCGTCAACGCCAAGTCTATCCATATCATAGATAAGGATAAGCTTCGCAATGTATTGACTAACTGATGTTACGCAACACAGGATCAATCGGCAAGGGCGGAATAGCCGGTACTCCGGCATATTCCGCCTTATGGATGGCGCAATCCGGGTTGTGTTGGTCACTTTCTCCCCGATTACTCCGCAAGCGGCTCCGCATTGCGAGAAAGGCAAAAGAAGGTTTCATGCAACGGCGCAACGACACAACGTAAAAGCGCAAGTGATGGGCAATACGGTACGCCTAGGTTGATAAACAGCCAGTCACGGGTTTATTCGGGTGATTTTCGAACCCTGCAAGCCCAGCCCCGCCATTAATCCTTTCTGGCCGAAAATGAACGCATAAACATCGTTTTTGCCTGTGGTTGTGGTGAGCGATTTGGCGACACCTGCGTCCACGACGACAATGCTCGGCCCGACACCCACCTCAAAGCCCTCGCTGCGGTCTAGATAGTCAAGCGCACTATTGGTCATGAAAAACATGGCATAGTCGAAGGTTTGAACACCGGCTTGCAGTCCATAAGAACCGGCGACCATATTGTAATAACCTGCCGTCCTTCCGTTTTTAATCAAAGCGCCCTTGCCATACTGCGCCCCGCCGATGAATCCTGCCTTGACGATGCCAGGAAATACTAAAATAGCCTTGGCCGTTTTCGCCAGCTTTCGGGCTGCGGGGGTGCTGTCGTAAAGATTTTTCAAGGCGGTGTCAACGTCACGGTCAATCTGAACCGCAGAGGTGGCATCCGATTTTCCTCCAGGCATCTGGCAGGCGCTAAGACCCAAAAAGGCTATCAGAATAAGGCTAGACAGTCGTTTAATGTTCATGATTGCTCCGTGTTTGTGGTTGGAAAAGTTTTAAAATTTAATGCCGTGTTCCTGCATCGCCCTTAGTACGGTTTGGCCGATGTGGGCAGGGTTGCGTGACCCATGCGGCGACCGGGCGGGGCGCTGATTCCCGCGACGAAGCCGACAACCGGAATCGCCAGTTCGCTGCGGTGTAAACGGTTTTTTACGACTATCTCAGTTTCCTCAACCTTGCACCAAATTTGCAATTATAAACCAGCAATTCTCATTTTGGCTAAAACTGATACTTATGCCGGTACTCACAAGCGGACAGAACACGGACCGGTCGTTCAGTTAGCGGAGGTTTGCGGCCCAATCGACGGGTACGACGGTTATGTCGCCTATCCGGGCTGTTATAGAGAAGTCAACCCCTACTACCCGCCTGCGACGGGATGTCCGTCGAGAAATGCCTCGGCGTACCCTATCCCACCCGCTTTAATATCCTGAAATGTCCAGCCAAACATCCTGCAAAGATACGAACACTCTGCTAGATAGTTTGTGCGCCAACGCACAGATTCGATCAGTGATATGCCGTAAACTTTAATTCTATAGTGTGGCGGCAGCAGGTGGTGTGTACCCACACGGAAACAACGACAGGAATTAAACCCATGCAAACGCCCATTGCCAATATCATTTCCCCTCCCACTGAAGGGTTGCCCCGTTTCAGGCAGTGGATAAGCGAGCCTCCTTGCGGCAGTGGATTTGCATCATGCGTCTTGGTTATTGCAGGCTTGCTATTCGGAATTAACGCACACGCCGCGCAGCTTCCTGCCGATAATTGTTTGTTCAATTGGGCAGAAAGCAATTATCCCAGCCTGTTTGTTCCGACGGGTTCTGCCACAGTGGTCGGGACCGTCTACACTTATCGCTACTACCCGGCAACCAACGCCTACCTAGGCGTTTCATCGGTCAATCATAATGTCTATTACCTGGGGCCGGATGGCAACATGCAGAATGAAGGTCCGGTATCTGATTGGTTGGCCAAGGCCGGTTGCCCTGTTCCCGCCCCTCCACTGATCGATTGCCTGTTCAATTGGGCGGAAGGCACATTTCCCATTCTGTTTGGCCCGGCTAATTCTATTACGACGGTTGGTACCTTCTACACTTATCGTCATTATTCGGCAACCGGTACCAACTTGGCTGTTTCATCGGTCAATAATCATGTCTATTACCAGGAGCCGAATGGCAACTTGGTGGATGAAGGTCCAATATCTGATTGGTTGCCCATGGCCGGTTGCCAGAATGCATTTCCAGCGCCGTCGTATCCCGTCATCTTCATTCACGGCCTAAACTCATCTGCCCTTGCATGGGCGGAACTAGGTTCCTCCCTCAAGGACTTCCTAATAAAAAACGGTGGTTGGATTTTTGGTGGCTCCCCTACCTATGATTCCAATACAAAACGAGTGAATGGAATACTTGGTAGCGGTGATTTTTATACCCTAAATTTTTCTAACAATCCCTATTCTGGTTTTGATGTAAATGGAAGCGAACTTTCTGCTATCATACAAGCGGTATTATCGGCAAATCCGGGAATGAGTAAGGTGATTCTGGTAGCCCATAGTATGGGTGGGTTGGCTGCCCGTGAATATTTGCAAGGTCTTTCTACAGATTATGGTACCCTGCGAGGAATCCCTTACCGTGGCGATGTTTATAAACTAATTACAGTTGGCACACCGCATCAGGGAAGTTATATGGCAGAAATATGTTCAACGAATTCAGTGGTTTGTAAATTGCTAGGCTATGATCCCTCAAACGCCATCATCTCGGAACTTCGACCAAGGAGCGCAGCCCTGAATACGCTAAACAACTTACAGGCGCATCCACTCCCAAGCACAGTTTCTTATTTTTCCATTTTAGGAACGGGTGCAGATACTCTTTCTTCGCTATTACCGCCTATCCTTAAAGACGGTGACTTTTTGGTAACAGCCGTTTCCCAGGATATCAGCAAGGTCAGCGGCACTCGTTATATTAATCCAAAATCGGTCACACTGGGTATCTTGGATCGAGGGGTATGCGACTATGGTGGCATTGCTGTCCTACACCTCTGTGAAACTGGAGATATTGGCGTATGGGCAGCAGTTTTGCTGGATTTATGATTAGAGAATGTATGCCTCCCAATGAAATATAAAGATTATTATGCCACCTTGGGTCTTGAGCGAAATGCCACCGCCGAGGAAATCAAGAAGTCCTATCGCAAACTAGCGCGGAAGTACCACCCGGATGTGACCAAGGAACCCGATGGCGAAGAAAAATTCAAGGAAGTTGCCGAGGCTTACGAAACGCTCAAGGATACGGATAAACGTGTAGCCTACGATCAATTGGGCAGCCATTCTCCGGGCCAAGACTTCCGGCCTCCCCCGGACTGGGAAAAGGCGCACAGTAGCCCCGGCTTTTCGTTTGACGACATCGACTTGTCCGATCTCTTCTCGGCCTTCTCGGGCAGTCGGCAACACACAGGGCGGAATGGCGTAAAAGCCCCAATACCCGGCCAGGACTACGAAGCCAATGCACAGATTAGCCTGGAGGAAGCGTACCGTGGTACCGAGTTGGAACTCAATCTAAGCGTGTCAGAATACGACGAGAGCGGCTTCCCACATCGGGTGCAACGGACAATAAAAGCACGCATCCCCAAAGGTGCCACGGATGGACAACGACTGCGCCTTTCTGGCAGAGGCGGCAAAGGTTTGATGGGCGGTCGAGATGGCAATCTGTATATCAATATCACGCTGCACCCGCACCCGTTGTTTCGCGTCAGTAACCACGACTTGTTCTTGGATTTGCCACTGACACCTTGGGAAGCCGTGCTGGGGGCCACGGTGCAAGTACCGACCTTGGGTGGTAAAGTGCGTCTTAAGGTGCCGCCTGGAACCCGTTCAGGGCAGCAACTGCGAATTGCCGGTCGTGGATTGCCCAAGCCTCGTGAGGGGGCAGGCGATCTGTTCGCAATTATGCAGATCGTCGTGCCGCCCATGCCTGAGGAGCAGGAGCGGACCCTGTTTAAGGCACTTGCCGATATCTCGACTTTCAATCCCCGCGAGTATCTCGAAAGGAGTTAAACTATGCAAATTGAACAAACTGAAGGGTTCTGGCTACATGAGCGCTACGAATTCTCCTTGGCGGAACTGGCCGAGTTGTCGGGCTTGCCGGAAGCGGATCTGCGCCAATGGGTGGACGAGGGCGTACTCATGCCCACCAATCCCCAGGCTCCGCAATGGTCCTTCGGCTTGGATCGCTTAGTTACCGTGCAACTGGCTTGCCGCCTACGCAAAGACTTTGAACTCGAACCCCACGGTGTTGCCTTGGTGGTCACCCTGCTAGAACGTATCCACGCGCTTGAATCGGAAGTTCGCGACCTGCATGCAAAACTGCCACGGGTTATCCGTTGAGGCTGAGCGAATCGTTTGCCCTCTACGTCATGCCGAAAACATAGGATAAACAATTTCTAAATCCGACCCCTTGAACACCATCCTGCTACTGTTTTGTTCGAATGTCTTCATGACTTTCGCTTGGTATGGTCACTTGAAAGGGATTCGTGGGAGCCGTGCCCTCACGGCGACTGAATACTTGGAAAAGCAGCCTTAATCCCAATCGCCGCGAGGGCGCGGCTCCTACATTTTTCGACCATCACTTTGACAGAGTCCTCAGGCAAAAACATCGTCCACTGCAAAACATTTTCCACTGAGTGTGCGATGACGAACAGACTGCTTGGCGAGGAACAGAAACAATAGTCGCTAAGATGAATCCGTTCGATTTGGCTCGGATACAAGCGATTGAATCCATAAAGCGACAAAATTGAAATCGGCAGAATTTGAGTAGACAACACCGCACTTTTTTACCCTAACCTTAAGGAAATACATCGTGCTTGAAAAAAACAGCTCAGCCGTTGGACTTTTTTGTAACCACCAAGATGCCGAAGAGGCAACTTCGCATGAAGGCACAATCTGCCTAACGGTGGCCCAGCAAATTTTGGCATGACCGGCGAGGTCGAAGCTAGGGCCAATGAGTTTCTGAAAAACGGCATGCAGGGTGTGCAAAGAATGCCTTACGGTAAGGCTCTTCTGCCTCCACAACACATAGTCACGATTACCTCAATGCTTACATTGACGATCTCGCCAACGTGCTGGACATGGATGCCATTCGTAGTGTGAAGCTCAGAATGGGCGTTGATCCCCTTGGCGGCGCTGGCGTTCATTATTGGGGACGGCTCGCTTGGCTTCTGTGGCGAAGAGAGCGCAAGCGCATCCTTTGCCCCAGATATTGGATGAGGCACAGATAATCGTCAACGACGCTCTTGCTGTACAGATTGAAGCCAGCGAACCAAAAACGAAACTAAAAGAACGACAGGACAACGAACTTAGACCATGAAAACCAACACTCTCACGCCGGAACTGCTCCAGCAGATGGATGCCTACTGGCGGGCCGCAAACTATTTGTCGGTCGGCCAGATTTATCTTTACGACAACCCCTTGCTGAAGGAGCCGCTAAAGCTGTCTCATGTGAAACCGCTGGTGGTCGGGCACTGGGGCACGACCCCAGGGCAGAACTTCATCTATGTGCATTTGAACCGGGTGATCAAACAGTACGACTTGGATATGTTCTACATCGCCGGACCCGGTCATGGTGGTCCGGCATTGCTAGCCAACACCTACCTTGAAGGCAGCTACAGCGAAATTTATCCCGACATCTCACAGGATGAGGCTGGGATGAAGAAGCTGTTCAAGCAATTTTCATTCCCTGGCGGGATTTCCAGCCATGTTGCGCCGACGACACCGGGTTCTATTCACGAAGGCGGCGAGTTGGGTTATTCGCTCAGCCATGCCTTCGGAGCCGCGTTCGACAACCCTAATTTAATTGTGGCCTGCGTCGTCGGCGACGGTGAGGCGGAAACCGGGCCGTTGGCGACTGCGTGGCAGTCCAACAAGTTTCTCGATCCAATTTCCGACGGAGCCGTGCTGCCGATCCTGCACCTCAATGGCTATAAAATCAGCAACCCAACCGTTTTAGCCCGCATCGGGCATGAAGAATTGGAGCAATTTTTCCGCGGCTGCGGCTGGAAGCCTCATTTTGTGGAAGGGGACGAGCCGGAAGCAATGCATGAACTCATGGCCACAGCCATGGAAAAAGCCATCCAAGAAATTCGTCACATACAAAGCAACGCATGGGAAAAGACCGACCCCACCCGCCCGCGCTGGCCGATGATCGTGCTCAAATCACCCAAAGGCTGGACAGGACCCAAAGATGTCGACGGCCTACCCGTCGAGGGTACATTCCGGGCGCACCAAGTGCCGCTTTTGGTTGATGCAGAGCATCCCGACCATGTCCAGCAACTCGAACGTTGGATGAAAAGCTACCGGGCCGAAGAACTGTTCGACGAGAATGGCCGTCTCATAACGGAATTGGCCGTGCTGGCACCGCAAGGCGACCGGCGAATGGGTGCCAATCCACACACCAATGGCGGCATTCTGCTGCGCGATTTGCGTATGCCGGATTTCCACGTCCATGCGGTGAATGTGCCTTCGCCCGGTGCCGTTGATGGCCAGGATACGCTCGTGCTGGGCAAGTTCCTGCGGGATGTGGTCCTGTTGAATCAGGAACAGCGAAATTTCCGCATCTTCGGACCCGATGAGACGCTCTCGAATCTCCTAGGCGCGGTATTTGAAGTCACCAACCGACAGTGGGATGCAATGGAAGCTGATAATGATGAATTCCTCGCACCCGCCGGACAAGTACTGGACTCGATGCTCAGCGAACACCAGTGCGAGGGTTGGTTGGAAGGCTATCTGCTGACTGGGCGTCACGGGCTATTCAACAGCTATGAGGCATTCATCCGCATCGTCGATTCGATGTTCAGCCAGCATGCCAAATGGTTGAAGGTAACGTCTGAACTACCTTGGCGTCGCGAAATTGCATCGCTGAACTATCTGCTTGCGTCACACGTCTGGCAGCAGGATCACAACGGCTTCACGCACCAAGACCCAGGCTTCCTGGACCACGTCATCAACAAAAAGGCCGATATCGTGCGAGTTTACCTGCCGCCCGATGCCAATTGTCTGCTGTCGGTTTTTGATCACTGCTTGCGCAGTCGCCATTACGTCAATGTCGTGGTTGCAGGCAAGCATGCCCTCCCGCAATGGCTGGATATGGATGCCGCCGTTATACATTGCACAGAAGGGATCGGAATCTGGCAATGGGCCAGCAACGACCAAGACGGTGAACCGGATGTGGTGATGGCTTGTTGCGGAGACACGCCCACCTTAGAGATTCTGGCCGCCGTTTCCATTCTTCGCGAGCACCTGCCCAATTTGAAGATACGGGTGGTCAACGTTGTCGACCTAATGAAGCTCCAGTCTGCGAGCGAACACCCGCACGGACTGAGCGAAGCGGATTACGATTCGCTGTTCACCAAGGACAAACACATCGTTTTTGGTTTCCATGGATACCCTTGGCTGGTCCATCGGTTGACCTATCGCCGGACCAACCGCAACCTGCACGTCCGTGGCTATAAGGAAGAAGGCACTATTACGACAGCCTTTGATATAAGGGTTCAGAACGACTTGGACCGCTTCCACCTAGTGCAAGACGTGGTTGACCGCCTGCCGCAGTTGGGTACCAAGGGAGCTTACTTGAAACAGATGGTGCAGGATAAGCTCATCAAGCATAAGCACTACATCGAAAGGTACGGTCAAGATATGCCAGAAATTCGCAACTGGAAATGGGGCAACCCCCAATGAATGAGCATGCGGTGGCAAGTGCTTTGCCCATCGCCGTTAATGCCGACAAGACTTTATGTGCTCCAACAAAAGGGAACTCCAAAACGCCTTCCGCGGCAATGCTCAGTGGCAACCATAGCAATTCTGCTAACCACGGCGCGGTGGTCTCGGTGCATGGCAGCGTCGTGGATGTGCGCTTCGACGGGCATTTGCCGCCCATCTACTCATTGTTGCGCGCAAAAGAAGGGGAAATTGTCATTGAGGTTTTATCCCAACTTGATGCACATCGGGTGCGCGGAATTGCGCTGACACCCACACAAGGACTTGCTCGCGGCATGATGGTGGAGGACACGGGAGGGCCGTTAAAAGCACCTGTGGGCAAAGGGATTCTTTCACGCATGTTCGATGTGTTTGGCAACGCCATCGACGGCGATGCGGCGTTGTCCGATGTCCAATGGCGTTCCGTGCATCGGGCGCCACCGCCACTGGCACGGCGATCCACCCAGTCTGATATCTTTGCGACGGGCATCAAGGTCATCGATGTGCTTGTGCCGCTGGAGCGCGGCGGCAAGGCAGGACTTTTTGGCGGGGCGGGCGTAGGCAAGACGGTGTTGCTTACCGAAATGATTCACAACATGATAGGGCATCAAGAGGGCGTGAGTATTTTTTGCGGCATTGGCGAACGTTGTCGCGAAGGCGAGGAACTTTATCGTAACATGAAGGAAGCTGGCGTGTTGCCGGGCATGGTGATGGTCTTCGGGCAGATGAACGAGCCGCCGGGCAGCCGGTTTCGCGTGGGCCACGCTGCGCTGACAATGGCCGAGTATTTCCGCGACGACGAACACCGAGATGTGCTGTTGCTCATCGACAATATCTTCCGCTTCATCCAAGCCGGCATGGAGATATCCGGCTTAATGGGCCAAATGCCGTCCCGCCTTGGCTATCAGCCCACGATGGGCACCGAACTGGCGGGGTTGGAAGAGCGCATCGCCAACACGGATAGCGGCGCGATCACCTCAATTCAGGCTGTCTACGTGCCGGCCGACGATTTGACTGACCCTGCGGCTGCGCATACATTTTCGCATCTTTCCGCGTCCATCGTGCTATCGCGCAAACGGGCAAGCGAAGGGCTTTTCCCTGCCATTGACCCATTGCAATCTAGTTCTAAAATGGTTACGCCGGGTATTGTCGGAGAACGGCATTACCTATTGGCTCAGGAAATACGGCGGACGCTCGCGCAATACGCCGACCTCAAGGATATCATTGCCATGCTCGGCCTGGAGCAGCTTTCGCCGGAGGACCGCAACGTGGTCGCCCGTGCCCGCCGCTTGGAGCGTTTCCTCACCCAGCCATTTTTCACCACCGAGCAATTCACGGGGCTCAAAGGCAAGCAGGTCAGCCTCAAGGACGCACTGGATGGCTGTGAGCGAATCCTGCACGATGAATTCAAAGACTACCCGGAGAGTGCGCTCTACATGATAGGGACGGTTGGCGAAGCGAAGAAAAATGCCCCGCTCGAAAAACCAGGTGACAAAAGCAAACTCGAAACCAAACCAGCGGCAAAGGACAGCCAAGGGCTTGCTGCCGATTCCAATTCCGAAGCCAAGCCCGAACCGCAGCCCAAACCCAAACTTAAACTGGAGGTCGAACATGCAACCGGCACGCATGAATCTTAAAGTTCTCCTACCGTTCAAAATATTCGCCGAGAAAACCGGCGTATCGCGCATTGTGGCTGAGACACGCGAGGGTTCTTTCGGACTCCTGCCGCACCGGCTCGATTGTGTGGCGGCGCTCGCGCCGGGAATTTTGCTCTACGAAACCGACACGGAGGGCGAGGTCTTCTTGGCCGTGGATGAAGGCGTGTTGGTCAAGGCCGGCCCGGACGTACTAGTTTCCGTGCGTCAGGCACTGGGAGGAACGGACCTCGGACGATTGCGCGATGCGGTGGAGCAGGAGTTTCTAAGCTTAGACGAGCACGAGCAAAGCATGCGTTCGGTCATGGCGAAATTGGAAGCCGGATTTTTACGCCGCTTTGCAGGCCTTCAACATGAAAGAACCTAGGAAAACTTCTGGAGAAGGGGCGCTTTTCGCCGCACAGGTCGGTGCGAAAGCAACACGCAAGCTCAAAGCGGGTCGTAACGCCACTCCCGGCGTATGGTTTGGTTTGGGCATGATGGGGCTGATCGGCTGGTCGGTGACGGTGCCGACGCTGCTCGGCGCGGCACTCGGTATCTGGCTGGACGAACACCATCCAAGCCCCCATTCCTGGACGTTGGCACTGTTGGTAGCCGGTCTCTTGATTGGCTGTTGGAATGCCTGGCATTGGGTCGCCAAGGAAGACCAGGCAATGCGGGACGAACAGGAGAGTAACGATGAATGAAACTGTGACACTGATTCTGGTGTGGTTGTCGGGGGTGGTGCTCGGTGCGATTTTCTTCGGCGGCCTTTGGTGGACGGTGAGCAGGGGCGTTTCATCGAAACGGCCGGCGTTGTTGTTTCTCGGTAGCCAATTGTTGAGGACGGGCATTGCCCTGGTCGGCTTTTACTTTGTTTCCGATGGTCATTGGGAGCGGCTGCTGCTTTGTCTCCTCGGTTTTGTCATGGCTCGCTGGGTCGTGACCCTTCGTCTGCGCTCAAGACAGGCGCGGCTGCCTCGCAATACTGTTGAAATAAACCGTCATTCCGGCATGGATCGCCGGAATCCAGATTGCAGGGAGGCCAACAATCTACGCCATCCATGGAGCCTAGGTTCCGGCGATCCATGCCGGAACGACGGGGATCCCCTTAATTCAACAGCATTGCGACTGCCTCGTCCGGCAGGTGAAAGCCAAACCCGCCCGGCACAGGAAAACCAACCATGCAACTGAGTCCCGATGAGACGGTCTTCTGGCAATATGGCTTTTTCAAGCTCAACGCGACCATCGCTTTCACTTGGGGGCTGATGCTCATGCTGGCAGTCGGCTCAAAACTCATTACGCGCAAACTTTCCACGGAATTGCAGCGGTCCCGCTGGCAGAACCTTCTGGAAATCATCGTCACTGGGATCGAGACACAAATCGAAGAAGTGGGCATCCACCATCCAAGGCAATATCTCGGTTTTCTGGGTACGCTTTTCCTGTTTGTCGCCTCGGCCAGCCTCTGCACCGTGATTCCCGGCTACGAGCCGCCGACTAGTTCGCTGTCCACCACCACGGCACTTGCGCTGAGCGTGTGGGTGGCCGTGCCGCTGTTCGGCATTGAGGAGCAGGGGCTGGGTGGCTACCTCAAGTCCTATGTGGAGCCAACAGTCATCATGCTGCCGTTCAACATCATCAGTGAGCTTTCGCGTACACTGGCCCTAGCTGTCCGCCTGTTCGGCAATATGATGAGCGGAGCGATGATCATCGGCATTTTGATTACCATCACGCCGTTCATCTTTCCGCTTGTCATGATGGCGCTTGGTCTGCTCACTGGCATGGTACAGGCGTATATTTTCTTCATCCTAGCCACGGTTTACATCGCTGCCGCCACGCGCACAAGTGAGCCAAAGCCAGCGGCCAAAACTTGAAACAACAACGAATCAACCAAAGGATACATTATGGATAGCATGACGATTATCGCGGTGGCATCCATTGTCACTGCCGGCCTCACCACTGGTTTCGGATGCCTGGGTCCTGCGCTGGGCGAAGGTAAGGCGGTCGCGACCGCACTTACTGCGCTGGCGCAGCAGCCCGACGCATCTGCCACCATCACCCGGACCCTGTTTGTCGGCCTGGCGATGATAGAGTCCACAGCCATCTACTGCTTCGTGGTCTCGATGATTCTCATTTTCGCCAATCCGTTCTGGAATCACGTCATCGCCCAAACTGCGGGAAAGTAAGCGATGCTCATTGATTGGTTCACCGTTGCTGCACAGGCGCTTAACTTTCTGATTCTAGTGTGGTTGCTGAAGCGCTTTCTTTACCAGCCTATCCTCCAAGCCATTGACGGGCGTGAGCAGCGGATTGTCAATGAACTGGCTGATGCCGGCACAAAAAAGGCTGAAGCCCAAAAGGATCGCGACGATTTCCAGCACAAGAACGAGTTGTTCGACCAACAGCGAGCCAGCCTCCTAAGCAAGGCCACGGACGAGGCGAAAGCCGAACGCCAACGGCTCCTAGCCGAAGCGCGGCAGGCAGCCGACGCATTAAGTGCCAAACGACAGGATACGCTGAGAAACGATGCCAAAAATCTCAATCAAGCCATCAGTCGCCAAATCCAGCAGGAAGTTTTTGCGATCACTCGAAAGGCACTGATGGATCTCGCCACGACAAGTTTGGAAGAACGCCTAGCCGAGGTGTTCATTCGCCGTTTACGGGAAATGGACGTCCAAGCGAAAGAATGCCTCGCCGAAGCACTTAAGACAGCGTCTAGCCCCGCGCTCATGCGCAGTGCGTTTGACCTGCCTGTCGAGCAACGCACGGCGATACAACAGACGCTCAATGAAATATTCCCCACAGACCCTTCGACTCCGCACGGAACAAGCATCCCTGTCCGGTTTGAGACTGCACCGGATTTGGTCTGCGGTATTGAACTTACCACGAATGGACAAAAGGTGGCTTGGAGTATCGCGGATTATTTGGCATCGCTGCAAAAGGGTGTTGACGAACTTCTGCAAGATAACGACAAAGGCGAATCCAAGCCTAGTTCCGAACCCAAGTTACAAGTCAAACCAGAGACTAAACCAGAAGTGCCTCAGCCCGAAGCTCACAGCCAATGAATACCGAAACGGAAAGCTTGCAGAGCGTCTTAGACTGTGCGCTCGCCGGCATCAGCCAGACGAGGGAAGCCTTCACGCCGCAACTGAAGCCGCATGAGGTAGGTAAGGTCATCAGTGTCTTTACCGGCATTGCTAAAGTCTCTGGGCTTCCGGGAGTGGGCTTTGAGGAGTTGGTCAAATTTCCCGGCGATGTGTCAGGTATCGCGTTCAACGTGGATGAGGACGAAATCGGCGTGGTGCTGCTTGGCGAATACTGGCATCTGCATACAGGCGATGAAGTCGAACGCACGGGCAGGGTGATGGATGTGGCTGTAGGCGACGGATTGTTGGGGCGCGTCATCGACCCGCTCGGGCATCCACTGGATGGCAACGGGCCGGTGACAGCAAGCGAGCGGCTACCCATCGAACGGCCCGCCCCTTCGATCATGAACCGCGCACCGGTCACCGTTCCGCTACAGACTGGCATCAAAGTCATTGACGCACTGATTCCCATCGGGCGAGGCCAGCGCGAGTTGATTCTGGGCGACCGGCAGACGGGCAAAACGGCCATTGCAATCGAAACCATCCTCAACCAGCGCGGTCAGAATGTCGTGTGCGTCTACTGCGCCATTGGTCAGCGCGCTTCCGCCGTGGCGAAGGCCGTGGCCAATTTGCGGGAGAAGGGGGCAATGGAATACACCGCCGTGGTCGTGACCGAGGGCAACGACCCGCCGGGTCTCGCCTACATAGCCCCTTATGCAGCAACCAGCATCGCAGAGTATTTTATGGAGACGGGTCGCGATGTGCTGGTCGTTTACGATGACCTTACGCAGCATGCCCGCGCCTATCGCGAACTTTCCCTCCTGCTCCGCCGCCCACCCGGACGCGAAGCCTTCCCTGGCGACATCTTCTATATCCATTCACGACTGCTTGAACGCGCCACCCACCTGTGCAAAGAACTCGGCGGCGGTTCGCTCACCGCCCTGCCTATCATTGAGACCGAAGCGCAGAACATCTCCGCCTATATTCCGACTAACCTGATTTCCATTACAGACGGGCAGATCTACCTTTCGCCGTCGCTATACGAATTGGGCGTACTGCCCGCAGTCGATGTCGGAAAATCTGTTTCGCGTGTTGGCGGCAAGGCGCAATGTGCAGCCTATCGCACGGTTGCAGGCGATCTCAAGCTTGCCTATGCCCAGTTTGAGGAGTTGGAAACATTTGCCCGGTTCGGCGCACACCTAGATGAAAATACCCGCAACATTATCGAACATGGACATCGAATCCGCGCATGCTTGAAGCAGCCGGAATTCGCCCCAGTGTCCATGCCGGCACAAATCGCCATCCTGCTGGCATTGATAGCGAAGCTTTTCGAGGACGTGCCGTTAGCCCTGATGACAGACGCGGAGCAGGCCGTGCGCAAAGCGGCGGAGGATATCCCCGCGGAGGTTGTCGGTCGACTGGAAACAGCAGGCACATTGAGCGATGATGATCGCGATACGATCATCGAAATTGCCCACCAAACTTTAAAAGAGTTTCAACCTAAGCCAGAACAGAATCAGCAGGCCAAAGAGGACACTCAACCCAAAGCCCAAGCCAAGCCGGGTGAGTCCAATCCTGAACTCAAAGCCCCACCCGATGAAAAACCATGAGCGACACTCAGGCGAACCTTTGCCGAAAGATCAACAGCGCCGGCGATCTTCAATCTGTCGTCCGCACCATGAAGGCCATGGCCGCTTCAAGTATCAGCCAATACGAGCAATCGGTGTGTGCGTTGGGTGACTACTATCGCACCGTGGAACTGGGGCTGGGCATCTGTTTCCGAGGCGCAGGCCCGGAGGCATTGATGACAGGAAAGATAAGACAAAAGGACGCGGGTGCGACTGGCGCAGTCGTGTTTGGCTCCGACCAAGGATTGGTAGGCCAGTTTAATGATGTGGTGGTCGATTATGCGATTAAGACCCTCGCAGACTTGGCCGACAAACCTCAAGTCTGGGCCGTTGGTGAGCGCGTTCATGCGCGTCTGGCTGACGCGGGCCTGCCGCTGATGGGTCTCTTCACCGTGCCGAACTCGGTCAAGGCCATTACCCCGCTTATAGGGCAAATTCTCATTGAGAGCGAGACACGCAGCCGCCTTGCGGCAACGCCTAGGACAGACCATGGGCAAGTCACTGAACTCCACCTCTTCTACAACCGCCCCACGTCCGGGGCGGTTTATGCGCCAGTCAGCCAGCGACTGCTGCCGCTGGACCACAACTGGCAACGCAAGCTGGTCGAACGTACATGGCCTACGGGAAACTTGCCAGAGGTCATGGGGGGCAGCACAGCAACTTTGCGGGCGCTCATCCACGAATACCTTTTCGTGTCGATCTTCAGGGCCTGTGCCGAATCCCTCGCGAGCGAGAATGCGAGCCGTTTGGCGGCGATGCAACGCGCTGAAAAGAATATTGACGAACTGCTGGATGGTCTCAACGGGGAGTTCCACCGTCTGCGCCAGAGTAGCATCGACGAGGAACTCTTCGACGTGATCTCCGGCTTTGAAGCACTGCCAACAGGAAAAGCGCACAGGAACACGGGGCGGACCGGATGCACGTAAGTGTTCACTCCCCCTATCTTTTCCTGGGAGCGAGGCCATCTTAGCCGCCATTTCAGCGGGCGAGACGCCCGCGCTCCCAGGGGGGAGTGAACGCTTACGAATGCACAGATTAGTTTTGCCCACCGCATCCAACTTAAACCAGAGGTTTCAGCATGCAGTACACACAAAAAACGAATACAACGGATATTACAGTCGATGCCGATACTACGCATGACAACCAGATTAAGGCTTATTTTATCGGCAGCGGAATCGCCTCCCTCGCTGGTGCGGCTTTCCTTATAAGGGATGGTCTTTTCCCTGGCAAGTCCATTCATATTTTCGAGGAACTTAAGAGTGCTGGCGGCAGTTTGGATGGGGCGGGTTCGGCGGAAACAGGCTATGTCATCCGTGGTGGTAGGATGCTCGAACAGCACTACGCCTGCACTTACGGTCTTTTTGCAAGCATTCCTTCACCGACAGACATAGCCAAAAGTGTTAAAGACGAGATTGTTGAATTTAGCCAAAAGTACGTTTCATCCTCTCGATGTCGCTTGGTTAGAGATGGCAAGAAAGTCGATGTTTCGTCGTTTGAGCTGAATGAGAAGGATCGCTTGGATTTACTCGCACTGATTATCCATTCCGAAGATTCGCTTGGCGATAAAAGTATCGAAGAATGGTTCTCAACTTCGTTTTTCGAGAATAATTTCTGGCTGATGTGGGCAACGATGTTCGCGTTCCAACCATGGCATAGCGCAGTCGAACTGAAACGCTACCTCTTGCGATTCATTCAATTGTTCCCCGATTTCAACACGATGGGCGGAGTTTGGCGCACCCCTTATAACCAGTATGACTCGATGGTATTGCCTCTTTTCGCTTGGCTCAAGGGGGAAGGAGTGCAATTCTTGCTCAACACCGAAGTTACCGGACTTGATTTTGACATAGGTGGCAGCGGGAGGGCGGTGAAGAACATTCGCTATCAGTGCGATGGTGGGAATAAAAACATTGCGATCGCTGAACATGATTTGGTGTTCGTTACACTGGGGTGTATGACGGAGGGTTCCAGCCTTGGGTCTATGTCAACGCCCGCCATTCTGAACTCGAAAGAATCCGGCGGTTCGTGGAGGTTATGGGAAGACATTGCCAATGGCCGCCCAGGGTTCGGACACCCTGGTGTATTTTCCAACCACATCGAACAGACCAAGTGGCAGTCGTTCACCGTGACGCTAAACGATCCTGCGTTCTTCGCATTCATGGAAGAGTTCACCGGAAATGCGGCGGGTACGGGCGGATTGGTCACTTTAGCAGATTCCAATTGGTTCATGAGTGTCGTACTGGCGCATCAGCCCCATTTCATCAACCAACCCGAGAATATATTCGTGTTCTGGGGCTATGCCTTGGCACCGGACAGAATCGGCGACTTTGTCAAGAAACCCATGTCCGAGTGTACGGGCAAGGAAATTCTGATTGAACTATTCCAGCACCTCAAACTGGGCAACAAGGCGCAACCCATTATTGATGCTGCAATCTGCATTCCTTGCATGATGCCGTTTATCACGAGCCAATTCATGCCTAGGATCAAAGGGGACAGGCCAGAAGTAGTGCCATTTGGGGCGAAGAATTTCGCATTTATCGGGCAGTTCTGCGAAATTCCTGATGATGTGGTGTTTACCGTTGAATATTCCGTCAGGTCTGCGCAAATGGCCGTTTATGCGCTTCTTGGAATAGACAAGGATATACCACCTGTATTCAAAGGACAACATGATGTCGGTGTGCTATTGAATGCACTCAAAACGATGTACAGGTAATATGTTTGATTCCGGCTCGGAAACCAAAACCAGGCTCGCCACCGGTTCGCCGCACTCCACAAACTCATCCATCGGGCTGAACGATGACCAAGGCCGGAGTTGATTGAGAGGGATTAGTTTTCCCGTTGGCGGCGGAACCCGGCTTCGGGTCGATTACCGCCGTTTCGCACGCTACGACAGATACGGGCAAGGGCTGGATCGGAATAAAATGAATGTCCCGCTGCGGAAAGGGAATGGCGATTCCAGCCTTGCCCAGCGCGTCGATCATCATCAGGCGCAAATCGCTCATCATTTGCAGGGAACTGACTTTAGGACCCATCTCTAGCCAGAAGTATAAGCCAAAGACCAGCGAATTGTCGCCAAAGTCCTCTAACCAGACATACGGTTTCGGGTCATCCAACACTTGGCCGTGCCGTTGCGCGCAATCCAGCAGTAGTTGGATCACTTCACGCGTGGGGGAACCGTAGGCTACGCCGACACGAACCGAACGGCGGATTTTCAGGTTGGTATAAGTCCAGTTGGTCACTTTGTTTTCGAGGAAAGTCGAGTTCGGAATCATCGTTTCCACCCCGTCAAAACCGCGCACCGTGGAGGAGCGGATATCGATCTCGGTAACCGTGCCGACGATGCCGTCAACTTCGATAATGTCGCCTATTTGGATTTTCCGCTCCACAAGGATCATCACCCCGCTAATCAAATTTTTCAGCATGGTTTGGGTTCCGAAACCGACACCAATTGCCAGTGCCCCGCCCAGAAACGCAAAGACCGTCAATGGAATCCTAGCCAAGGTAAGCACTATGACCAACAGGATGGAGGACAAACCCATTAAAACCCAACGTCGCAGCACGTTCGATTGGGCCTCATCAATAGCGAAATGCTCCACCAACATCCGCTGGAAACGCCGCGCAAGCTTTTTTGCAATCCAAAAACCGATCACGAACACAACGAGGGACTTGATTGACTTGCCTAGAGTCACCCCACGGGTAATATTAAGCTTCTTACCTTCCAAATCAACTTCGTCATCCACTGTGAACAACTCAAAGCTGAAAACTTGCAGCATGATATTGGCCGCATCCCTGATGCCATCATGAAAACGTTCTGCAACCGGCCTGTTTGCAGAGGCTTGACGGTAATCTTGCAGCCAACGATCCAACATCTGCCCGGTTCGATCCGCAAGGAGCCGGATTCGTTCCGCAATTTGCCGATTGAGCCGATAAGCATCAAGCGTCTGTGTTTCATAGCGGCGAATCGGCGAATCAATGCTTATACTGTTGAGTTTGGCTTGTTGGTTTTGTTCTTCGCTGACCGCCAAACTGAGGTTGTCTTGGCTGTAAGCCCCCCACTGTTGCAAACGCGCGGCTTCCCGCACCAACTGATTTAAAGCATCTTGTCGTAGCTTGGGGTCGGGGCTGTTTTGCAAGGTGTATTGGTAATTCCAAAACCCCTCAATATTGTTGTTGAAAACCGCTAGGGTACCCAAGGTTTCGGTTTCCTGTCTGGTCACTGCAACCCAGGCATCGGCGGCGTTCGACTGTGCCTCAAGCGTCGCCATTTGTACAGGGTCGCCGGTCGCTGTCCCTTTCTGTAGTAAGGCCCGCGCAGCCATCAGATCCCGAGTGACGGCTTCGTGTTCCTTGGTCCAGCGGATGTTTTCCGAGACAGCCTTTTGTTGATCTTGTTCTATATTCCGTGTGGAGGTCTTCAAGCCTTCACGGATTTTGCCCATGTCCGACTCACTAAGGACTGCATGCTGCCGCGCCAATGCAATCTGCTTGTCCAGCAAGGCTAATTTGGCCCGGACCCCCGCTAATTTGGCATTGACTAGCCCAGTCTGGATTTCTCTAAACCAAACATTACGCTCGGCGGTGCGAACGCGCAATTCGGCAAACTCCCGCCGCCAAGCGGTACTTGCACTCCCGTCGGAACTGGCATCGCGTCCCACATTCTCGGATGCCACCCCTGAAGCCACATGCGCTCGCGTAACTTCCGTTTGTAGACTGGCAGAATCGCCCTGCCCACCAGCCAACGAAGACTCCAGCACCGCTTGCTTGCCGCGCAACGCATCAGCCTCTTCTTGCAAACCATAAAGCATCAGCATTGAATACGGTGGGGGACTACTAAACCCCGTCCATTTCCCCGACTCCGCTTGGGTGACCTTCAAATTTTCCTGCTCGGTCTCCTTGGCGGTCAAACTATTAAGCCCTTCCTGATAAAAAAAGATCAAGGATTCGATTAATCGCCGCTGCTCGCTTACCTCTTCCGGCTTGACCCCCTCAGGCGCCTTGGTGTCATTAGTTTCTTTATCTAGGCGGTCACGCAGGGTTTCAAGCCCGTCGAGTTTTCCCTTGAGATCGGACAGGTTTTCCTCGGGTGTTGCCACTGCTGGTATATTCGCCAGTGGCTTATTGGTATCGTTGGCCGAAAACAAATTTGGGACCAATGCGGCGCTTAACGGTTCGGGACTAACAAACATTGATGCCAACAATACCAGAATCACTACCTGAGGTTTCATCGTCCAAACCGAGCAGCCAAGCGTGGCCTTGGGTTTTAGCTTAGATTTCTTCATTGATGTTACATGTTGAATGGCAAAGCTCGCTTTGCCTGTGAAGGCAAGCCTTGACATTCCAAAATGAATCGCCAAGGGCGGGGCAACCCTTTGCCGCTAGCATTGCCCGTGTTGTAGCCCGGATGGAGCCGCTTGCGGCGCAATCCGGGATAACGTGGCCAGAAACATTCATGTCGATGCGTATCGATGCCCCTGACGATGAATTGCCATACGGCAACCCACGGATAACATCCCTCACAGGGATGTTATCCATACTTTCATGGCAACCCGGATTACACTGCGCCTTTCGACCCTGCTCAAGATAGGCTTCGTCAGGGCAACGGCCTATACAGTTGCCTAGCATCCTTTAGTTATTGGATGTTTTAACGGTAAGGCTGTTTTCCACCGATTTCGCGTTCTGATTGGCACGTGCTATCTCCAATGCCCTGTCGATACTTTGTTTGGAATCGACAATACCACTTAGATTCACCACGCCATTGGTGGTAGTCACGTTAATCTGAGAGGCATTAAGCAAGGAGTCGCTTATAATATCCGCCTTGATTTTCGCAGTGATCGCCGAATCATCCAAATATTCTCCGGTTTTCTCGGCTTTCCCACTCAACGACTGCTTGACATCTTCAAGCCTTTTTCCCGCATTTTCAGTTGCTTGATCAATTTTTTGACCTGCTTTTTCGGCTGCACCCTCTTTTTGACAACCGGTCAGTCCAAAAATGGCTGACATAAGGGCAACACAAAATACTTTATCTGAAAGATTATGCGGCTTGAGTTCTTCTTGCATTTTCATGGGTTACTCCGTATTTTAAATTTTAACTTCTCAACTAGATTCTGCCCATTAAAAACAGAATCAATACGATGATAAGAACCAATCCAAGTCCACCACTAGGTGCATAGCCCCAACTCTGGCTATGGGGCCAAGTGGGAAAAGCGCCTACTAGTAACAGGATCAGAAGGATAAGTAAAATTGTGCCAAGTGACATATTAAATACTCCAGTTAAATACAAAACAAAAGAACTACTGATGGTCTTACCGAAATCCTTTTTTAAAAACCTGAACAAAGCTTAAACAAAACATCCAATTCAGTCGGTACGGTATCGCACATGAAGAGAGGCTTTGAACCAAGTTTTGAAGTGCACGATTGGATGGAATCCGGAAGGGAGGTTCTAACGCTTAGGTGATTTCCAATAATGAATCGACCAAAACCGAAATGAATTGTCCACAAAATCAGGAACAATTTCTCCGCAAATCAACCTGCCAAGCAGGGGCTTGGCGTTCCTTTTGGGAGCGCCAAGCCCCTGCTTGGCCTTTGGATGGGATGTTCTTTATTGGATATCACCTTACCGCTCGACTTTGGTCTTTTTAGGCTGCAAGCACCGTGCGGGTTTCCGATCAGAAACCCGTCGGCACAACGAAACGACGCACTGCAACTACGCCGAATCCGTATGGCAACTTTTTTATGTCCCGGCTGTTGCGCCAGATTCGACCAGAACGGCGGTCAAAAGGCCGCATGCGCGGAAAGATCGCCCAATGCGATTCCCAAGGCATCGGCAACGCCCTTGCCATAAGCAGGTTCAGCCATCAGGCAGTTACTGATGTGGCGGATTTGAATCTCATGCGGTGCTTCACCGAGGGAGCGTGCTGTGTTGTCGAACAATGCTTGTTGCTGCGCCGGTGTCATCAGGCGGAACAGCGCACCGGGCTGAGAGTAGTAATCCGTGTCTTCGTGGTGGTTCCAATGATCAGCCGCGCCCTCCAAGCTTAACGGCGGCTCGGCAAAATCCGGCTGCTCCTTCCATTCACCCACGCTGTTCGGTTCATAGCCCAGTGTGCCACCAAAGTTGCCGTCCACACGCATGGCACCGTCACGGTGGTAACTGTGTGCCGGACAGTGCGGTGCATTGACCGGAATCAGGTGGTGGTTCACACCCAAACGGTAGCGCTGGGCATCGCCGTAGGAGAACAGGCGCCCTTGCAACATTTTGTCGGGGGAGAAGCCGATGCCGGGGACGATATTGGCGGGATTGAAGGCGGCCTGTTCCACCTCTGCGAAATAGTTTTCCGGGTTGCGGTTCAACTCCATCACGCCCACCTCAAGCAGCGGGTAATCCTTGTGCGGCCAAATCTTGGTGAGGTCAAACGGATGATAAGGGACTTTGGCTGCGTCGGTTTCCGGCATGATCTGCACATGCAGCGTCCACTTGGGGAAATCGCCTTTTTCTAGGCTTTCATAGAGGTCGCGCTGGTGGCTTTCGCGATCCTTGCCGATGATGGACTCGGCCTCGGCATCGGTAAGGTTGCGAATCCCCTGTTGCGATACCCAGTGGAACTTGACCCAATGTCGCTCGCTATTCGCATTAATGAAACTGAAGGTGTGGCTGCCGAAGCCATGCATGTGGCGGTAGCTGGCGGGAATGCCCCGGTCACTCATGACGATGGTGATTTGGTGCAAGGCTTCTGGCAATGAGGTCCAAAAATCCCAGTTGATCTTCGAGCTGCGCAGATTGGTGCGCGGATCGCGTTTCACAGCATGGTTGAGGTCGGGGAATTTCAACGGATCGCGCATGAAGAAAACCGGCGTGTTGTTGCCGACCAGGTCCCAGTTGCCTTCCTCGGTATAGAATTTCAGTGCAAAACCGCGAATATCGCGCTCGGCATCGGCTGCGCCGCGCTCACCGGCCACGGTGCTGAAGCGCACAAACAAATCGGTTTGCTTGCCGACTGCGGAGAAAATCTTGGCTCGCGTGTATTGGGTGATGTCATGCGTTACTGTAAAGGTACCATAAGCACCTGAGCCTTTCGCATGCATGCGCCGTTCGGGGATGACCTCGCGGTCAAAGTGGGCGAGTTTTTCTAGGAACCAGACATCTTGAAGCAATTGCGGTCCTCGCGGGCCGGCGGTCAGCACGTTCTGGTTGTCGACGACCGGACAGCCGGCGTTGGTGGTCAGTTTTTTGTGGTCACTCATGGAAAATCCTTATGGGTCTGTTTTTATGGGTGGTGGCCTACTAGTGAAGCCGATCTTGGCATCTGCTTGTATAGGTGGCAGCTTGGTGACGGCAATATTAGCATCAGCTTGTATGGGAGGCAGCTTGGTGACGGCAATATTAGCATCAGCTTTTATGGGCGGTAGCTTGGTGACTGCAATATCGGCAGCCAGCTTTACCTCAATCGGCTTATCAACAACGACGTAAAGGGAAATTGGTTTGTCTGTTGAAAGATTCAAGTTCACATTGAGCGGACAACCGGATAATGTAAAAGTAAGCGAGACAAAGATTACAAATTTCTCTTTAAAGCATAGTTGTAGAACTTTATTCACGGATGTTACCAATACCTTCGCTAATTTTGTGAGTCCCCAACTTGGCATAGAACAGGCTATCCAAGGGCCAAACTTGTGCTTGGCACCTCCAGTGGGAACGCCAAGCACCAGCTTGGCAAAGTGATTGGCGAAGGTATTGGTTACGCAATTGTTTAGGCTGCAATCCACCGCGCATGCTTCGCAAATTTCAGCACAGAGTTCGCAAAGACGATGATGGAAACGAGAACTGCTGAGTTGAACCTAGTAAAACACTCTAGCCGCAAAACCAGCCGCAGTCAGTACGCTGTCGCACAGATAGGGAGGATACCCATAAGGAGATTTCCGCAGCAGTCTTTATCCTATATATCTCTATTGTTCGTTGCCGCACCGAACGCATTTTGTTCTGCGTGTATTGTTTTAACCGAGCGATGGGGAAACCCATTCCACGCTCAGGTCATGGCCCTCTAGTCATGGCTAACCAATTAGGAGACCGTCATGAACAAAGAACAAGTAAAAGGCCGAGTCGAAGAAGCCAAAGGTAAAGTCAAGGAAGTCACTGGCAAAATACTGGACGATGCAGGTATGGAACTGGAAGGAAATGCCCAAAAGAACGTTGGCAAGGCAAGGGCAGGCATTGGTGATCTTAAGTCTGATATAAAGAAACACAGCTAACACTGTCACCGTTAGGCTGTGCAGCTTAGCTCCAGTCAGCCTGGCCTGTTGTACAGTCGAACGTGATACAGCAATTCTCATTTTGGCATGATTGGCGCATTTTGGTGGACTGGGCGGTCAAACCGAGTCGGTCTCGACTTATATCCCAGCCCCTGGCACTGCCTCCAAGACCGACTCGGTTTTCCCCGCCCTTCGGCTTTCGCCAAAACGAGAATTGCTGAACGTGATACTTGCAGTGCCTTTAATCTACAGCGTTTTCTATATCTATTAGTTACTTACTTAATGTACATCCATGTCGGCAAAGGGTTGCCGACCTATTGTGTAACAAGGGTCGTAGGGCGGCAACCCCTTGCCGCCAAAGATAAACAAAGTAATCAATCGACATTAAAATCGTTTTATGTTCGTTATCGAACAGAAGTCATTCAATTTTTCCAGTATTGTCATAACCAAGCGATTGGAAACCTTATTCCACGCTCTGGTTATGTTTAACACATCAGGAGACTGTCATGAACAAAGAACAAGTAAAAGGCCGAATCGAAGAAGTAAAAGGTAAAGCCAAGGAAGTCGCCGGCGAGATACTGGACGACGATGAATTGGAAGCAGAAGGGAATGTCCAAAAGCACGTTGGCAAGGTCCAAGCTGGCCTTGGCGATCTCAAGGAGGATATCAAGGATGAAATTAGGGAAAACAGCTAAAACGGACGCTGTTCAGTCGTGCAGCCTAATCCAGACAAGCTGGCCCGCTGCACGGCAGCAACGTGTTTGCATAGAGTCGTCATTGGAGAATTGAGATGGATTTAATTTCGTTGGTAGTGGTTCTGATTGTTGTCGGTTTACTGTTGTGGATGGTCAACAACTACATACCGATGGAAGCCCGCATCAAGCAGATACTGAACATCGTCGTAATCATTGCGGTGATTCTATGGCTGCTAAATACGGTCGGTATTTTGGGGGTGCTCCCTAGGGCATTAGTTTCGGTGGTGGTGTCCCTGATCGTCGTCGGATTGCTGTTATGGCTAGTGAACAGTTACATACCGATGGACGGACGCATCAAACAGATATTGAACATCGTGGTCATTATCGCGGTGGTCTTGTGGCTGCTGAGTGCTTTTGGAATTTTGAGCGGACTCCCGAGGATTCAGGTCGGGAAGCTTTAATGACGGACGTTTCTATTACAGCGTTGGCTCATATCGGCAAATAGGTGAAACACATCCGTGGGAGCGGTTTTTAACCGCGACAAGTGCCTAAAATCGCGGTTAAAAACCGCTCCCACGGCCAACACAAGTCCGGCTTCACCAATTTGCCGATATGAGCCACAGCGTTTTCGACATCTACCGGCTTTTAAATTCGTGGTTTATCTTGCCGTCAATTGATGGCCTTTTTTGGAGAAGCACACATGCTTGAAACTATTGCTGTCGTCCTAGTTATACTCTGGATACTGGGTTTGGTTTCCTCATACACACTAGGCGGATTCATTCACATTCTCTTGGTCATTGCGGTCATCGTGGTCGTGTTGCGGGTCATCCAAGGAAGAAGCCCTCTGTAATAAGCTGCAATTTCGTGTGATGTTGAAACTTTGGAGATGCAGTTATGAGCTTAATCAATGTTATTGGCAATTCTATAAGCAAGGTGGCAAGTGATGTCGCTAATGGGATTACCATTGTAATAGCCGCAATCGTCGATGTAATAATAAGCACCGGCGATGCTATTTCAGGTCTATTCAGCCGTTTTTATTGGCGTGGTTTGGTCTGAAATTAAACCTTGTGGTGCCTATCGGTTTACCGCACACGCTTGTAGGAGCAGGCTTTAGCCCGCGAAAACCGCAGCCTAAAAGCCGCTCCTACGTTTATTTTTTGTTCTTTGGGAATTCAGCGACGAGCTACACACATGCCATTTTTTTACAGTATATCGCAATTTTTCTTCGGTTTTACCGCCAAGCATCCATCAGTAATACAGATGCCGAATCCTGAAATATTGGAAAGCATGGTCGCAGAAGCAGCTTATTACCGCGCTAATCAACGAGGTTTTTCGGTCGGTAATGATCTTGGCGACTGGCTTGAAGCCGAAAAGGAGATAATGGAGCGCATCGCTTTGGAAAATTAGAAACTGGACTAGATACTTTTAAGTGACGTTACGCATGGAGTGGCAAAGCTCGCTTTGCCTGTCAAGGCGAGCCTTGACACTCCAAAACAAATCGCCGTAGGTCGGCAACCCATTGCCGACAACAGTACCGAGGTCTGCGGGTAACATCAGTAAATCAGCTTAGCGAAGAAACCAGCCGAAGAAGGCGTAAAACATTTCAATGCCGCGCAATTAACAACCGCCGGCTTCGGTTTCGCAAGAGGGGCAGCGGGCAATTAGCCCGCTGTTTTTTTTGTCTAGCCGGAAGCATCCGCAACTGGCTGGTGTGCAGGTATCGGCTCCTGCTCACAAGGTTGACGGGGGGGCTTCACCATCCAGGCTAATGGCAGCACGGCAGTGTATAACGTGTAAGCCGAGGTGATGAAATTAATCGCAGTAGTCAGGGGGATGGTGACCGCAGAAGAGCGAGTCTTGTCGGCAGCGCCTTGGGCTTTGAATGTATGGCGTTTGGTGAGTTCGCCAAGGATAAATCCGACACCGCCTGCAAGCATCAAGCTTGCCGGCGTGGTCATCTGTTGGTGTATCTGACGGGCCAGCGTAGCACCGCTGGCACTGACATTCCTCTGTCGATTCGACACTTGGCGCTCAGCCTCTCTGATTTGGGTCGCCAAAGACTTAGGTTTCAATTGGAATGGAAGGTAGGCTGCCATTATTGTTTCTCCGCATCTTTTGGCATGGGTTTTAGACTGCTGAGGGTCGCGGGAAACTGTAGATAACGGCTCTTACTGCGGATGATGCCACACAGGATCAGCGCGAACAGCACATTGAAAGCGGCGGCTAGCAATATCGCACTGCTTGCCATGATGCCATTTTCGACCAGCCACAGCACAGCGGCTGCCATGAGACCTAGCCACGCGCTGCTTAGCAAAACGCCAACCATCACGCCCGCCACGACCATGGCGACTAGACTCTCGCCCGCCCGTTGCGTCTCTAGCGCAGCGAGCCGGAAGCGATCATGGGCCAGCCCGTGCAGCTCATGCCATAACGTCTGGGCATCCTCCAGCACACCGATCCCATGCACCGGATCAGTGTGTGATGCAGTTTGCCCAGGCATATCATCCTCTACAGTGTCTGAATCCATGTTGTTTGAGGCTAACGGCCACTCAACAAACGACTCAATAGAAAGCCTGCCGCCACCGCGATACCTAACGATGTGACGGGGTTGTCGCGGACATAACCGCTGCAATTCTCCAGCAATCGTTTTTCGGCATTTTTTAGTTGCTGCCCTTTTTCGCCAAGCGCTTCCGCTGCCTGACTACCCGCACAGGAAATCTTATCGACCGCTTCATGCGCGGAATTCAATGCTTTGTCTAACGTTTCCATGATGATGTCCTTTATGATTTGATTCGCATGTCATTCTTGACCGACTTTACGCCGCTGACAGTGTGCGCCGCAGCAACCGCTTTGTTGATTTCGGTACGGGAATTCATGAATCCGCTCAATTGCACCACGCCCTTGAAGGTTTCAACGCTGACATTGGAGGAACTCAAGCCAGGCTCATTTAACATGGCCGCCCTAACCTTGTTGGAGATGACAGCATCGTCGACATACTCCCCTGTTCCCTCTTGTTTGGGTGTCGACGCGCAACCTGCGGCTGTCAGTAACAGCAGCGATAAAAAAAATGCGGTAAAAATTCTACTAAGGTGTTTCATGACTAAATCTCCAGTTGAGTGCCTATCCCGGTAGGCTGGGAAACCCATTCGATGTAAGCGTTCACTCCCCTGCCTTTTCCTGGGAACGCGGCCATCTTGGCCGCTCCCAGCGGGCGAGACGCCCACGCTCCCAAGGGAAATGAACGGTTACCATTCGATGGCTTGGGGCTAACGGCCTACCACGATAGATTTAAATACAAACGCAATTGAGTTCGCTTGACAATCAGGTTCTGCCTTATAACCGTCAGCGCTTCTAATCGCTTATACGCTGGCTTCGCCAGTCGATGAGATATCTTCCGCATGGGCCTGCTCGAAGATATCTTTCACATTCGAACGCGCCTCGGAGCTTTCCGTATGCACGGAAATCAAAGCGCTTCCGCCTTTAATCTTTCCTTCATATTGCTTGGCTTCGTATTCAGGAATGCCCAAACCGATCAATGCCCCGGTCAGGCTACCGGTGGCAGCGCCCACCGCCGCGCCGCCCAAGGCACCCATGATCGGACCGGCGGCAATCAATGGGCCGACGCCGGGAATGGCCAGGCTACCGATGCCCGCCAGCAAACCCAACACGGCACCCACGCCAAGGCCCGCTGCGCCCCCGATGGCAGCACCTTCCGGTGCCTTAGTGTGCTTTTCATGGGCGAAGTCCTTGGTGCCGGATTTATCCGGCAATAGGACGGAAATATCGTTATTCGAGAAGCCGGCAAACTTCAAACTATTGACAATATGCTCGGCCTGATCGATATTTTTGGCGATGCAAAAAACTGCTTTATTCATGATGTTTCTCCGTTGAGCCGATTAAGGCGTTTTGATTTCGAGTTGATTATCAACCTGCTTGACTCCCCGTGTTTTTTGGGCGATTTTTTGCAGTTTGATTTTTTCCGCAGCGTTTTCGACGGGTCCGCGCAGGGTCACAACACCGTTGCGGGTGATGATCTTGGCGTTTTGTGCGTCAATTGACAGCGATTTTCTCCTGACGACAGCCCGGCGGATGGCAGCCGTGAGATTGATGTCACCGCGAGTTTCCTTTTGATCTTCAGGCGTGAGGGTGGCACTGCCATTATCACGGGAATTCCGTGCGGTGTTTTCGAGTTGCGGGTGGGCGGGGGTAGTGCCTTCGGCGCGGATTGCGCCAGTTGCCAGCATTAGTCCTGCTGCCAAAACTAACGTTGACAAGCCTATTTGGTAGGGTATTGTGATAGCCTTTAAATTAAAGTTTCTCACAACCACTTTAACAGCCGATTCTTCGGTAAAGTTTACTTTTCCTAAACTTTGCATGGTGATATCCTTTATTTTCCGAATACGAGGTAAATAAAAACCAGCACAATTGCCGGAATGCCTAACAGCCATCCAATCACATATTTGCCCATGGGGACTATCCTAAAAAAATGACGGTTTGATGTCGCTATCGCATGTAGTGCGGAAACCCATTATAAAGAGGGGCATAATTAACGATTTAGCCACATGAATAGTTTTAGAATTAATGGGGCTATCAAGTTAAATGAGGCACTGCGATAACGATCTGTTAAAAAGATTATCCCTAAATCCGACCGCAGTCAGTGCGCCTTCGCACATAGTCTAAAAACACCTAAAGGCGGGTGCGATTAAAAGCGATGCGGGAGTGCAAGGCTTGCCTTGCGATGGGGTGTGCAAGCAAGGCAAGCCTTGCACTCCCGGCGTAATTTCAAGTATTGCCTACTTCGTGTGTATCACTTTTAATCGCACCCCTAAAGGCAGGGTCCGTGATACATTTTTTTGTGCGGCATCGAACAGAACTTCAGGGTAGGATGCTATATGCTGTCAATAAAGGGAGACATTCCTTGCCTAAATCAAATCACGCTCATATGGTCAAATCCCGTCCCGTCAAGCCAGCGCATGCTTCCTTAAAGCCAGTCGGCATCGGCAATGAGTCCGCAACCACGCCGAAAGACCATGAAATCGTCACAGTGGAAAGTGCGCCATCCATCATCGCCATAGGCGCGTCAGCCGGGGGCCTGGAAGCCTTGGAACAATTTTTTAGCCCTATCCCGGTTACCTGTGGTGCGGCATTCATCGTCATTCAGCACTTGGACCCGGCTTACAAAGGCATGCTGCCAGAATTGTTGCAACGGGCCACTCAGATGACGGTGTCCCAGGCCGCCAACAGCATGCAAGTCAAACCGAATTGCGTGTATGTGATTCCGCCCAACAAAGACCTGTCCATCTTGCATGGCAAGCTTCACCTGCTGGATCCCGTCGCACCCAGGGGGTTGCGCCTGCCGATTGATTCATTTTTCCGGGCACTGGCCGACGACCAACATGAACGGGCCGTCGGAGTCGTACTCTCCGGGATGGGTTCCGACGGTACCTTGGGTCTGCGTGCCATCAAGGAGAATGCCGGGCTGGCCGTGGCGCAATCCTCTGATTCGGCCAAATTCGATTCCATGCCGCGCAGTGCGATTGCTGAAGGACTCATAGACATCGTTGCACCACCGGAAGAACTGTGGGGGCGGATATTCGCCTATCTCAACTACAACAGGCGCGGACTCCGCACCGTCACGGAACCGATCCTGGAACTGAAATCGCAAAGTGCCCTAGAACAAATCGCCATCCTGTTGCGGGAAAGGACTGGCAATGACTTCTCACTTTACAAAAAGCATACCCTCTACCGCCGCATCGAACGGCGCATGGAACTGCACCAAATCAATGTCATTGCCCAATACGTGCGCTATCTGCGGGAAAATCCACAGGAGATTGCATTACTGTTCAAGGAACTGCTGATCGGTGTCACCCATTTCTTTCGCGATCCCGCTGTCTGGGAATTTCTGAAGGACGATGTCTTTCCCGCGCTATTGGCCGGTTATCCGTTGGGCAAGGCATTGCGTGCTTGGATACCGGCCTGCTCGACGGGGGAAGAAGCCTATTCCCTTGCCATCATCTTCAAAGAAGTCTTGGCACAAAACCAACTCAAGCAACGGTTCACTTTACAAATTTTTGCCACAGATATCGATCAAGATGCGATTGACTTGGCGCGCATTGGTTTCTACCCATCCCATAGTGTCGTTGATGTTTCGGTAGAACGCCTTGCCCGTTTTTTTAGCGCCGATGGGGCTGGCTATCGCATCAACAAAGAAATTCGTGACATGATTATCTTTGCCCCCCAGAATGTCATCATGGACCCGCCGTTTACTAGGCTGGACATCATCTCCTGTCGAAATTTGCTGATTTATCTCGGGGTTGAATTGCAGAAAAAGCTGATTCCGCTGTTCCACTATAGTTTGGTCAAACAGGGTGTTTTGCTGCTCGGCAATGCCGAAACGATAGGCGGCTTTCCCCATCTATTTCATCTTATTGACAATAAATCAAGGATTTATCAGCGTATTGAACACCTTTTGCCGATCAATGAAATTGATTTCCCGGCAAAATATTTTCCAGTGGCATCCATAGCCCAAGACGAGGACAGCCGACCCAAGCCTATCGCCAATCTGGAAACGCTGGCAGACCAGTTGCTGTTGCAACATTTCTCTCCGGCGGCAGTATTGACCAATGCCGATGGCGACATTCTTTACACCAGTGGCCGCACCGGCAAATATCTGGAGCCGGCCGCAGGCAAGGCCAATTGGAATATTTACGCCATGGCGCGCGAGGGGCTGCGCCATGAACTTGCCAGTGCTTTGAAGAAAGCGCAACACCAAATCGACGCCGTTCACCTGCTAGGTTTGACGGTGGATACTAATGGCGGGACACAATCCATCAACCTCACGGTGCAGGCAATCACCAAACCCCTAACCTTAAAGGGTTTGCTGATCATCGTATTTACCGATGTCGCGAAGCCACCCGTCCGCAAGTCACCCAACGCGGCACAGCAGTTTTTGCAGGCCGAATTGCAAGAAGCCCGCGACGAACTACAGACGATGCGTGAAGCAATGCAAACCTGGCAGGAAGAACTTAGGTCGTCCAATGAGGAGTTGCAATCGACCAATGAAGAATTGCAGTCCTCCAATGAGGAATTGATGACTTCCAAGGAAGAGATGCAGTCGTTAAACGAGGAACTGCAAACCGTGAACGCAGAACTACAGGTCAAAGTGGATGATTTGTCCACAAGCAAGAAATTAGAGGCGGAATTAAGTGTCAATAATGAGAAAGAAACTTAACCCTATTCAGAATGCGGCTGAACTGCGCCAAATCGCTGAACTGCGCCAACGAGCAGAACGGCTGCTCGCCGACGACCATATTACGGCTAGCCAATTGGCCGATGCACAGCGAGCCGTGGCGGTCAAACTGGCCGATGCACAGAAGGCCACGGCAGAAAAACTAGCCGATGCACAGAAGACCGCAGCAGGAAAACTAGCCGACGCACAGAAGGCCGCGGCAGGCCACCTGATGGTTTCACAGAAGACCGCCGCACACAAGCTTGTGCATGAATTGCAAGTCTATCAGATTGAGTTGGAGATGCAGAACGAGGCATTGCGCGAATCCCGCTCAATGGCTGAAATAGCACTGGAACGCTATGCCGAACTGTTCGATTTTGCCCCGATTGCCTATTTTATTTTGGGGTCTGGGGGCATCATCAAGCAGACGAATTTCCGCGGGGAAGATTTACTAGGTTTCGAGCGATCCAATTTATCCGGGAAACACTTTACAAATTCCGTATCCAGCGAATACCAGGCTATTTTCAACCAATTTCTGGGAAATGTGTTTGCTTGTGGTAGCACACTGTGCTGCGAGATAAGCCTACAGGCGAATGGCAACCTCCGCTGGGTGACTATTGAAGCGATTGCCGACAAAACCCGGCAAAGCTGTCTTGTGGCGGTATTAGACATCACGGATAAAAAGCGGTCGGAGGAAGTCATTCACCATCAAGCCTACATTGATTCGCTTACCGGGCTTCCAAACCGTCGAATGTTTCTTGACAGGCTACAGCAGGCCATCAAAAAATCACATCGGGCAGACCAGAAGTTTGCACTCATGTTTCTCGACCTTGACCATTTCAAAGACATCAACGACATACTCGGTCATGACATCGGGGATAGGTTACTAAAGGAAATCGCGCAACGCCTGCAAGGCTGCATACGCGAGATCGACACGCTGGCGCGCTTGGGCGGCGATGAATTCACCCTCATTTTGGGCGAACTGGACGATCCGCGAAGCATTGCCCGTGTTGCCCAGAGCATTCTAAACAGTATGGCGGCACCGTTCCAATTAAAAAATGAAAGCTGCTATGTTTCGTTCAGCATCGGCATTGTGCTGTATCCAGATGATGCCATTGACGTGGACGATCTGCTCAAAAAAGCCGACCAGGCCATGTACGCCGCCAAACAGCAGGGGCGCAACCGTTTTTGTTATTTCACGTTGGGCATGCAGCAAGCGGCAGAGACCCGGTTGCGGCTGGTAAATGACTTGCACAGCGCATTGGCCGACCATCAATTCTGGGTGGCTTACCAACCCATTGTGGAATTGGCGACCGGCGACATCCACAAAGCCGAAGCACTGGTCCGCTGGCAACATCCCACGCTTGGGCTAATCAGCCCTGCCGTATTCATCCCGGTCGCAGAAGATACCGGAATGATTATTGAGATAGGCGAATGGGTATTCCAACAGGCGGCCAATCAGGTGGGAAAATGGCGCACGAATCATTACCCTCTTTTCCAAATTAGCGTCAACAAATCCCCCGTGCAGTTTCATGACAAAGGCGTCGACCATGGTGATTGGTTCAAGTATTTACAGCGCTTGGGCCTGCCTGGGTCGTGTATTGTAGTGGAAATCACCGAAAGCTTGTTGCTGGACATTTCCCCCATAGTGGCAGCAAAATTGATTGCCTTTAGGGACACAGGCATGCAAGTGTCGCTCGACGATTTCGGCACCGGCTATTCGTCGCTGGCCTACCTGAAAAAATTTGACATTGATTACTTGAAGATAGACCAGAACTTTGTCTGCAATCTGACTGGCAACTCCACCGATTTGGCGTTGTGCGAGGCCATCATCCTGATGGCGCACAAACTGGGCATGAAGGTTATCGCCGAGGGGATAGAAACGCTGGAACAGCGCGACTTACTGTTGCTGGCCGGTTGCGATTATGGGCAAGGGTATTTGTTTTCCAAACCCGTGTCGGCGGAAGAGTTTGAGAAGTTATTTTAGCAGTAGGAGTGGGCTTCAGCCCGCGAAAATTGCTGATGGGTGATGGGCTAACCGCACTTCGTCTGTCCAGACTTTGAATAGTGGTAGCCCGTATGGAGGCTACGGCCTATAGGTGGGTGCTGCGTAAGGTGATGTCCACATCCAAAGGCCAAGCTGGGGCTTGGCGCTCCCAGAAGGAACGCCAAGCCCCAGCTTGGCAAGGTTTTGCGGAGGAATTGTTCGTGATTTTCGTGGACAATTCATTTCGGTTTTGGTGGATTCATTATTGGAAATCACCTACCATCGGGTATTAAGAATTCCCATTCCCCCTAGTGCCACTGTTTGCGGCTTCCTCTCTTGCATGAGCTTCGGCTTCACGTGCGCGGGCTTCAGCTTCAAGAGCGTTAGCTTCAGCCTCACGGGCGCGAATTTCAGCCATTTCTGCTTCTTTTCTTGCTTCTTCTGAGTCTACAATTGTAACGGTCGACATTTCTTTCTCCAAAAGGAAAACGATAGAATAGATATTTTGTTCATTCCCAAGCTCTAGCTCGACTCATAATACACGAGTCCAGCCAAACTGGAAAATCCGTCATTCCGGCCGGGATGACGGGCCTCAAACATTTGTGTGTAACGATGAGAGCCGGAGCCTCACTGCCATTGAGTTAAAGATGCATTAAGCGTGAAATCAGCCTTTGACGGAACGCCAAGCCCCAGTTTGGCGCGGTACACCCTGATGGGGGCTTGGCGTTCCGATTAAACGCTTAACTTAATGGCAGTGAAGCCGGAGCCTGGTAAACAGCCAGACTTCTTTCGGGAAGTTGTTTTTGACCATACCCTCTTACTGCACCTCGTCTGTCCAGACTTTGAAGCTTGCCAATGTATTGGGTCCAAACGTATGGATCATCGGTACATCGGCCGCATCCCGTCCCCTTGCGATCAGCACACGACCGAAGCGCGGCGCGTTGTTGCGTGGATCAAAGGTGTACCAGTGCCCACCAAGGAAGACCTCGAACCAAGCGGCGAAATCCATAGTGCTGTAAGGTGGCGGCAGGCCGATGTCACTCAGATAGCCGGTGCAGTAACGAGCCGGGATATTCATGCAGCGGCAGAAGGTGATCGCTAGGTGCGCAAAATCGCGGCAGACACCTTTCTGCTCAAGGAAAGTCTCCCCGGCTGTCCGCGTAGACCGCGCGTGTTCGTAACCAAAGGTGACATGGCGATGGACGAAGTCGCAGATGGCTTGGACACGCCACCAACCAACAGGCGATTTGCCAAACAGATCCCAAGCCTTCTGAGACAGGTGATCGGTATCGCAATACCGGCTTCCCAACAGGAAGACTAGTGTTTCCTCGGGCAGGTCTTGCACAGGATACTGCTGGGCCGAAGCGTTGACAATGTCTGTCCTGCCCGAATCGTTGACGAGCGCATCGGACGAAAGTCGGAGCCGACCCTTTGGCGCAACGATCCGGCTGCACCAATTGCCGAAGGCATCGCGATAGGCGGTGATGGGGACCGACGGGTTGGTGATGAGGTGGTCGGCCGTGATGATATCGGATGCGCGGGTAAAATGAATGTTCAACGTCAATATCATCGGCGTCGGTTGGGGACAGTCGTAGATGAATTCGTAGCCAACCCGGATTTTCATAGTGAGCCTTGCAAGCAGTGGTGATGGGTAGTTTAGTGGGTGCTATTAAAAGTGATGTACACGAACTATGCGGTATTTGGTTGATGCCGGGAGTGCAAGGCTTGCCTTGCAAGAGTGCTTTGGGCAAACAGCAATTCTCACTCTGAGCCAAAATCAGAATTGCTAATGGACAAGGCAAGCCTTGCACTCCAAGGGCTTACTGGCCCGGTACGATCACGACGGTGCTGCCGTCCGGGTTTCTTTTTGGACCTGTCCTTCCTGTTGCGCCCGTGTTTCCCGTTGCGCCTGTATCTCCAGTCGCCCCCGTGTCACCTGAAGCACCGGTCGCGCCAGTTGCCCCGGTATGTCCGGTATAGCCTGTCGCGCCTGTACTACCGGTTGCGCCGGTGTATCCGGTCGCACCGGTTGCACCTGATGGTCCGGGAGGACCGGCAGGAAGCACACATCCGCCAATCGCGACGGAGGCCAATAATACGATAAATAGTTTCGAATGTTTCATGATGATTCTCTTTAGTTAGGCTAACGGGACAGATCAAGATTACACCAACTGCCCAGCCTAGTCGGTGCGTTAACGCTCATAGTGCTCGTCGCCCTTTTCGACAGGGAGGTTAAACACAACGGCTGCCCCATGCTTGGTGGAGGCTGGGACTTCCTCTGTGATCACATGCCCGTCCCGGTATGACGATGCTTTTGCCGCTAGCTGATGAATCTTCCTAATCAGGTTCCATTAACCCAGTATCCGCTCGTAGGTTTCCTTCCCTGCCCGGTAACACCCGCAAGAGGCGGCTTCCAAGCCTGCGCGGTCGAGGATGGTGATGTCGCCACGGTGGTAGCTGATGATTTTTTGCTGTTGAAGCAAATTTGCCGCTTTGGTAATGCCGACACGCCGCACCCCCAGCATGAAGGCCATGAATAGATGCGTGATATGGAACGTGTCGCAGTTCGCCCTATCCTGCGTCATCAACAACCAACGGGCAAGGCGCGCCTCCACCACATGGTAGCGGTTGCATGCGGCTGTTTGTCCGATCTGGCTCATCAATACGTAGAGGTAGCGCTGCAACTCCGGCCGTAGTGCCGGACTTTGTTCCAGTAGCTGGAGAAACTCAGCCGCCGTGATCCGCAACGCAGTGCCTGCCCCCTGCACCAAGGCATGGAATGGCGCGGCATCAACGCCTAATATCAGGGTAATGCCCAGCATGCCTTCATTGCCAACTAGGCCCACTTCCAAATATTCGCTGGCATCAATGGGCATCACTAATGAAATGAAGCCTCCGGTGGGGAAGTAAACATGCGGGATGGGTTCTCCAGCACGGTGCAGCGTCTCGGCAATGACAAGTTCGACGGGTTCGCAATGACTAAGCAGCAATTCGCGCTCCTTGCGGGGCAGGGCGGATAGCAGACGATTGGTGACGGGTACAGCTTGGACGGATGACACGGTGCTCTCCTGCTATATTCTGGCAAATTCAACGGGGGCACAAGGATTAAGGTCAATCCCAATACCGAAGGCTGCCTGGGGCTATGCACCCGCTAAGCAATAGGCCAAGCTACCGCAAGAGCTTGCCGCCGTCTGTGCGTTACCGCACCTTAACCCGTTCAGTGGCAATGTCATTCCATAACAGATGACAAAATCAGTGTGCCTTGCCGTGGAGGTCGGGGAGCAGGCGCTCGAATTCTGTTTTGACCACTTGGTAGCACTCGCAAACCCGTTCCTCCAATCCCGGCCGGTCGAGCACGGTGATGTGGCCACGGCGATATTCAATCAACCCCGCTTTCTGCAATTTCCCGGCTGCATCCGTGACCCCTTCGCGGCGCACACCGAGCATGTTGGCGATCAATTCCTGGGTCATGGTCAATTCGGACGCGGCGAGCCGGTCGAGGCTCAACAACAGCCAGCGACAGAGTTGCTGGTCCACCGAATGATGCCGGTTGCAGACCGCTGTCTGCGCCATTTGGGTAATCAGCGCCTGGGTGTAGCGCAGCAACAAATTGTGGAATATCCCTACGCGACCCCCTTCGGCATGGTTGAACTCCAGCATCAGATGAGTCGCCCGCAGCCGATAAGCGTGGCCGGCGCTCTGCACAATAGCCCGATTGGGCATGGTTTGCCCTCCCATGAACAGGGCGACACCGACAATGCCTTCGTTGCCGACCACGGCAATTTCGGCCGATGAGCCATTCTCCATCACATAAAGTAGTGAAATGATGCAGGTCGTCGGGAAATAAGCGTAACACAAGATGTCCCCTGACTCGTAAATGACCTTGCCGAGCGGCATCGGGATCAATTCCAGGTTAGGCGATAGGTGCTCATATTCGGCGTTGGGTAGGGCATCGATCAGATGGTTTTGCCGTGGACTATGGGGAACTGTGTTCATAAAAAAAATATTTAGGTTGCAGGCCAACAAAATGCTGACATTCGGTGTACTTTTGGCCTCTTGGCCTCTTGGCCTCTTGGCCTCTTGGCCTCTTGGCCTCTTGGCCTCTTGGCCTCTTGGCCTCTTGGCAAAAAATCATAGCAGATTTTCGGCTTTAGGTATGTGCTGTATCGCACATAGCATCACTATTGTCCCCCTTTGCAAAAAGAGGGGCAAGGGGGATTTTTGATAGCAATTCTCATTTTGGCAAGAACGCCGGCATTCCGGTCGGGATGACGATCCACAATCATCGTTTTGGCCCCCTCGCTTCGCTCCCCCCCTTTGACTCAATGCCATTAAGTTAAGATGTATTAAGCGTGAAATCAGCCTTTGATGGAACGCTTAACTTAATGGCAGTGGGGCAGAAGCGGGGTTCAGGATATCGACATCCGATTGCCGTACCCAATCGCATTCCTTCACCAAACTTCCTGCATTCCCTCACTTGTCTTCGACAGAAATGCACTATGTGTGCCATCGTACCGACGATGCCTAACTTTGTGGCTAACCTGTCTCCGTGACGACAAGTCACCGTTAAACATTCCCATCAACAAACAAGGTAAACCCCATGAAAACCAAAGACGAGTACATAGAAAGTCTGGCATCGGAACTTAAAGAGTGGAGCGCCCAGATCGACCTTTTGTCAATCAAGGCGGAGAACGCAACTGCGGATCTGCAAATCAGATACGCCGGAGAAGTCGATGTGTTGCGCACCAAACAGCATGCGGCAACGGCGAAGATCAAAGAGCTGGAGGAAGCCAGCGGCGATGCTTGGGGGACGCTCAAAGAGACTGCCATTGAAGTTTGGGATGACCTTAGGACCGGCTTGGCCAGCGCTGTTGCCAAATTCAAGTGAGCTCTGGATACCCAGGCACAATGACCAATGTTGTTGAGTTGGCTCCTTCCCCTCAAAGGGGAAGGAGCGAAGCGAAAGGGGCTTCGGGATGGGTGCAAGAAAAAGGCAGCGAAGCCTCTGATTTAACTTGCCCGCACCCTAACCCGATGTTCCTGCGCTGGGTATCGCCTTAGGGGCAATTTTATCAAGACCCTTTCCACCCTGCCGAAAGCCTTTTTCCCCACTAATAAGGAGCACACCATGCAAACGAAAATCAGACACCAGCCAATAGATCTTTCAGATAGTGTTTACATAACCGGCATGTCCATCATGGTCGGGCTAGGGCTATTCGATTGCCAACAACGGATGGCCGCAGACGAAAAGGCAGTTCAAAAAACTGTATTAGCGGCTAAAAATGCGGACAACCCCTTTTCTGTCAAAGATGTCAAATAGCCATCAAAACCATATTTACAGCGTTTTTAATTTCAATTGATTACATTGTTTAATTGGCCTTGGTCATCGTTCAGCCAACCAAATGTGGAGTGCGGCGACTCGTCGCCGCTTTCCGAACCATGGGCGACGAGTCGCCGCACTCCACAAACGCACCCATCGGGCTGAACTATGACCAAGTCCTCACTGGCAATAGTCATTCTGGAAATAAAAAATAATACCTTAAGGAGAAATAACATGTTTCAAAACAAGATGATCATCTTGATTACGCTCTGGACTGTGACCGGCTTTGGTTTCATGGCCTATATTAGTACGCGGGTTTACTTGAATGACCATGGTTATCGCTTACATCATGGTCGTGTTCACGCTATTCGAGCCCGAAGCCCACAGGCAAAGTTGAAATAAGTTAGGTTCTTTGGGGTTTATACAGAGCCATAAGTTAATGCGACAAGGAATTCGGCAAAAATGCTGTAATGTGGCTATCGGTGGTTTCGGCTATTAACTTAAGGCGGGACAGTTTAGGTGATATCCAATAAAGAACATCCCATCCAAAGGCCAAGCTGGGGCTTGGCGCTCCCAGAAGGAACGCCAAGCTCCAGCTTGGCAAGGTGATTTGTGGAGGAATTGTTGGTGATTTTCGTGGACAATTCATTTCGGTTTTGGTGGATTCATTATTGGAAATCACCTTAAGGCCGTTCGTGGTGAGTCCTGAGCTTGTCGAAGGATCGAAGCATGAACGGCTTAACCGTCCAATCTTCGACTGCTCGACAGGCTCGCAGCTCAGGGCGAACGGTTAAGCTTTGGGTCTGTCCCGCCTTAAGCTGATAGCCGTGGTTTCTGTGCGGTATCGAACAGACTTCCTTAATGGGGAAGTAGTATAAAGATAGTGCCATAATCGTTGGCAATAACCATCCTAGAAATACTCATTACTTAAGGAGTTCGATCATGCGGAAATTAGTTGTTGGATTTATTTTGCTCTTGTCTTTGCCGTTAGCCGGTTTGGCCGAAGAAAAGCCGGCTGCCGCGGAAGCCGCGCCACCCATCGCTGCTGCATCCGTAGTGCCGACGGCAGTACCCGATGTAGCCCAACCTGTAGCCGCCGTACCAGCAGCAGTTGCCGCCCCGGCAGCATCGCCTGCGGCCTATCCACCCGGATACCTGCCTTGGAAGGCCCCGCAGGGCAAGTGAACGAATAGTGGTTTGCACTCAAAAAGAAGCTGGCTATGTCGGCTTCTTTTTACACTTGAGATAAACGGAAACCCATTGAGTTAAGGTGAAAAACCATGTTTAGACAGAAATCGATGCAGATATGGGCAGTGTTGACAGTTTTCTGGTCAGGCACTACTGTCGTGTTAGCCGCAGATGATCTTTCGTTCAATGATCGCTATATAGCCGTAGGGCTTGCCGTGATTCTTTTGGCATTTGCTTTCTTTAGGAAAAAAAACCGCCAATCACTTCCCGCAACGAAAGATACAGAATCCAGCGAAATAAAATCGCCGATGAGAAGTGCTCCGGATCCGGCCGTGGCAGAGCTGGCAGCGAAGGAGTTAGTCGCGTCGGAGCTAATCGCGTCGGAGCTCGTGGTAGCGGCGAAATTGGCAGCAACAAAACTGGCTAGGGTGAAGCTGGCAACCAGGGGCAATTTAGTCCCTGCTTCGGCAATGGGTAGAAATATCGTCGTACCTGTCG
This sequence comes from Candidatus Methylumidiphilus alinenensis, assembly GCA_003242955.1. GTDB lineage: Bacteria > Pseudomonadota > Gammaproteobacteria > Methylococcales > Methylococcaceae > Methylumidiphilus > Methylumidiphilus alinenensis. The sequence continues at coordinate 51,476 of QJPH01000314.1, read as the reverse complement.
ATTTTTCTTCCAATTCAGAGTTGACACTCCGTTTGGCTTTGGTGTGGACAAAACCCAATGACAGGCTAAAGCTTGTTTATTGCATGGATTTGGAAAATGCATTCCCTCCAGAATCTCTGACACCGTCGGATTTGATTGCGGTGCATCCGGCTTTTGAGAACATCAGCATAAAAACCGCTTACCACTGGAGCCAATTGCCATGGATAGCGGTTCTGCCGCTTGCAATGGAAATTGTCGAACGTTGGGCGTTCAACGAGTTTGCCAGGCTAATGCAAATCATACCCATTGCTAACAGGGAACATGTGGAGTTTCATGTTCTGCATGGCGACCCCGTTAAGCAAATCGTCCAGTTAAGCGAGGCTATCTCTGCTAAGTTGATTGTGTTGGTCGCACACAAACAATCCTTATCGGCTAGGTTGATTAATGGTTCATTTACCGAAACGCTGCTTCATGCCTCACGAACGCCTGTGATCGTGGTGTGTGAACCAAAAGCCGAACCCAGTTTGCCAAAGGAGATTTTAATCACGACGGATTTCAGCCCGGAATCCCTTCCAGTATTCCTCGTTCTCAAGGATATCCTACAAACTGCCAAACCCAACATTACGGTTCTGACGGTGGAGACGACATTTGAACACCACCTTAAGGCTTCCGATGCGCTTGATGGGCTGGAAATGGCGTTTCGTTCCTTGGGAATCCGGCTAATCACGGTTAAATCTAAAGCTACAAATGTGGAAGCTGGAATTCTGGATTACGTGAAAACCCATAAGCCACAGCTTATCGCGATGAGTTCCCATGGTCGTATGGGATTTGCTCAATTGATTCATCCCAGTGTCACCAAAGCCATTCTGCATGACTCTGGAGTACCCATTTTAGTGGTTCATGAACACGCCATGCCAACGAAAAAAACGGTTGGAAATCTAGCGGATTTATTAGCCATGATGACGGGGTTGAATGACTAAGGAACCCTCCGCACCCGCAGCTGTCATCGTTGATGAAACTCATAAGGTTCATCGAAAAGCTGCAATGTACGCCATATTGGGGGATTTGCTGTTCATTGTGCTTCCCTTGGTGGTGATTTCAATCGTAGACGTGAGCGTCGGCAGATCGCTATTCGCGATTATTGAATCTCCAGAATTATCGTTTGGTTCGGCAGTTCTATTTGGTCAAACCATCATTAAAGTTGTTTCCGGTTTTGCACATACCAAACCAACCGGAGCGGAACAACCCGTCTTTATCATCGCGTTGATTATCGTGTTTGGCTTGGTGCCGTCGCTCGTCGTGTTGGCGTTACTGCTGAGCGTCATCCCGGTACCAAAAGGCCTAGAATTAGCCCAAGCTGCTATCTTTGTCTTGGGGGTAATTGTATTTGGCTTATTTGGAGTGAATGGACATGCACAATCGCTTCGGTTTGGTAGCCGATAAAAACAATCTTTGTGCGTTAGCGCACAGACGATGGAGTGTTTTTTGCTTTATCATTACTTATATAGTTCCTGCCTACCCTGCCCTCGATTGCCGGATGGACCGCCATCCGGCTTTTTTTGGTGATTGAGCAGCAGAATAGTGTAAACGCGGTGAACCGCATCAGCTTTTTTTGCCTTCAGAGAATCGAATCCATACAATCAAATTTACCGCTAAATCTTGACCGGAGAGAAAACCATGAGTACCGTATACGAAGTAAACAGCGAATCGGAGGTCGTCCTGCCGCTGTTAAGCAATCTGCTTCAGATGGCCAATGACTACCGAGGCAACGGATCACCGCATCAGGCCATTGAACTGTATTATGAGTTAGCCGAACGAAATGCGGATTCCATTGAGGGACAAGAAGCCCGTTGCCGATTGATGGAGCTTGCAGAAGAATATGAACAACAGGATATGCCACACGAGGCCCGTAGCATCTATGAACGTTTGCAAGTGGAACAAACAGACAAGCCAAATGTGGAATGAAAAAGGAAATTTTTTCCTTATTCCATATCTTAACGATTTCAGCAGCCATAGGGTCTGATTCAGGCATTGGATAGCCGTGGTATGTCCCGGTTTCCTGGTTTTCAAGTTGAGCCATGCATAGACTCTCCGGGGCTTCGGCTGCATTGTGTTGGCTGCGTTGGATCGGCGTTTTACCCTTGTGCTGGGCATGTCGCGTGTATGGGTGGAAAATGGAGCAATCAATCAAGGCACCGCCACTTTTTCAAAAATCTGCCCTATCAACTCCCCGGCTATCGCCTCCCGCCGCATTTCATAAACCGGCGTGAAGAACACCCGGTGGGCGACGGTTTCACGGAATACCGAATGGATGTCTTCCGGTGTCAAATAACCGCGCCCGGAAAACCAGGCGTTGGCGCGGGCGGTGCGCATCATCAGGCTCATGCCGCGGGCGCTGGCACCGGCCAAGATCAGCCGGCCCATGTCCACGCCGTCCAGCTTGACACCGAAATCCTTCGGCTTGCGGGTCGCCTGCCACAGTGCCAAGGCGTAGTCTTGTAGTGTGGGGCTGGCTTGAATCTCATGCTGGATGGCCTGGGCTATGTCGCTGATTTGGGCATAAGGCAATATACCGGGACGGATGGAATCAATCAACCGGTCCACGTCGTGGAATTTCGGGTTAAACATTAGTTGGCGTTGCAAGGCCGGGTCGTTTGGAGTCTCTATGTGCAATTCCATCGTGAAGCGGTCTCGGGCCGCTGACGGAATCTCAAAGGTTTCCTCTTTTTCCACCCGGTTGCGGTCGGCGAACACCAGCAAATGCGGAAAAAAATACTCCCGGTTGAAAGCAGTGACGCTACGCTCGGCCATGACCCGCAGCAATAGGGAGTGGACTTGTGGGCGGGCGCGGTTGACCTCGTTGAAAAAAAACACCGACAAGGCTTCGCCGTGCTTTAGGATGGGTCCGGGATCGACTTGCGGTTTGCCGGATTCGTTAATATAGGTGTGATAGACCAGATCAGTCGGCATCAAGTCGATGGTCCCCTCGATGCGCTCATACGCACCGCCCAGTCCACAGGCCACGGCGCGCAATAAGGTCGTCTTGCCTACGCCGACATCGCCTTCCAGCAGCACATGTCCACGGGCGAAAATCGCCAAGGTGATGTGGCGAACCGCGCAGTCCAAACCGAGTACGATTTGCTTGATTTCCTGCTCGAAATCGATTGCGCGCTGTCGCCAGTCGGCTAACAGGGTGTCCTTGTGATGGTCGGGCATCTTTATGGTTAGGATTTGGTCAAAAACAACTTCCCGAAAGAAGTCAGGCTGGTTCCCAAGCTCCGGCTCACTGCCATTAAGTTAAGGAAAAACCCGTCGTTCCGGCAGGGAATGCCGGAACCCAAAGGCCATGGATGGCGGGCTAGATTCACCTCCCTGTGTTCTGGATACCGGCAATCCATGCCGGTATGACGGCTTAACTTAAAGGCAGTGAAGCTCCGGCTCTCATCCTTATACACAAGTATTGGAGTCCCGTCATTTCGGCAGGGATGCCGAAATCCAGCGTCCAAGGATGGCAAAACCGGGGCCACGACAGATGCCCCAGAAACCGCGAACATGAAGCTACAGGATGGCATGTTACCTGAATCAAGCATTTGCACAACCGACTAAGTAGATGTTCATAAGTTTTTTAACAACTAGGAAATAAGGCTTAACCGTTCGTCCTGAGCCTGTCGAAGGATGGTCGGTTAAACCGTTCATGGTTCGACAAGCTCACCACGAACGGCTCAACTACCTGCCAGCCAAAAAGTTAAAAAATATATGGTCACCTACTTAGTTACCGTCCATTGCCTGGATTTCGGCATCCCTGCCGAAACGACGACTTTTCCGGCTTGGGAACTCTTTTCTTGCAAACTCCAGCTTGGCTGTTCTTAGAGAAGCGGGAGCTTCAAAAACCCTATTCCCAAGCAGGAGCTTGGGAACGAGCAAAAATTTGCTATTGAAAACGCGGTACTAGACCATAATCTCAACATCCACCGCGCAAATCCCTTTGTCGTTATTGCCGATTTTGTAGGTCACTTCGTCGCCCACGCGCAGTTCGTTGAAGTCCGCATTTAATACTGAAGCATGGAAAAAGAAAAGGTTTCCACTTCCGTCGTTAGGGGTAATAAAGCCAAATCCTTCCCGCAAAGCCTGAATTTTCCCCACCAAAACACCATTTGATAGAGTGCCAGTCAGAGTAGGCGTAATACTGAGGGTTGATGTCGGGCCATTGGCTGTGGATAAATTACCGGGGCTGGCTTCTGAATCGGACGAGGGCGGTCCATCGTCTCTAGCCAAAGTATCGGCTGTAGCTGTAATATCGGCTGCGGCAGGGGCTTCAGCCACAGTCTGGGCATCTACTGTTGTCCTGACATTGATTGGTGCCATGCCATTAGACGGACCGGCAGACAAAGCTGGCGCGACCAGGGCCTGGGATTTTTTCATTTCCATCGGCTTTTGGTAAGAGCCAGTTTCCTTGTGCGGCACAAATAATTGATCGATCCTTTGATCCCCCTTGCGTGAGCGGTCATCAATGATATGGTGCATCAATACCGGGTATGTGACCTCTTCCAGAAGTACTTGGGCAGTCCGCGTCTCCCTATCCTTCCCGCTTTGGTCGATATACGAAAACCCCCATCCAAGCAACATTACCCTTGCACCGAGTGCGTTTAGTTTTCGTACCAGTGGCAGGAAGTCTCCGTCGCAGGCAATTAATACGATAACGTCGAAACGCTTGTAAATAGCCAGTTCATATGTTTCCAAGGCAAGCCACACATCAATGCCTTTCTCGCCATCCGGTCCCAAAGGCAAATAATGGGTGATAACACCTTCCCGCATCAGTATGTCATCGAATTGGCGTTCGCGAAGTAACAAGCCCCGAGCTTCTGCCTCTTGTGCGCGAGGTCGCCCTCGGAAATAATGCGCATCGACGATTTGGCAGTATTTTACATCTTCCCCTTCGGCCTCGGCTACTTGATGCCTGATGAATTCATGCAACCCATCAATACTAATTCTGGCCTTCCGCTCATGTTGGTATTGGTAGTAATTGCTGACATGAAAGAAATAATTACCATCATAAAAAACGCCTATGCGTGTCAATTTTGATTTACTAAATGTCATTGATATCTCTATTTATATTAAATATTTTTTCAAATACAGCGTTTTTAATGTCGATTGATTACTTTGTTTATCGTTGGCGGCAAAGGGTTGCCGCCCTACGGCCCTTCACGCAGTAGGTCGGCAACCCTTTGCCGACATGGATGTACATTAAGCAATTAATATATATATAACGCTGTAACTGATGTAACGTTCCGTGCCGTTGAATCCCGCTGTAGCCCAGATGAAACCGCTTGGCGAGCGTAATCCAATAAAACGTGGTCACATAAAGTCTAATCCCTGAAATTATTGAACTGCAACGGCTGTTCAAATTCTCCTGTGCGCAACATGGACATGCATTCCTGCAAATCGTCCCGTTTCTTGCCGCTCACCCTTATTTTGTCGCCATTTATTGCAGCCTGCACTTTCATTTTGTTGTCTTTGATGAGTTTAACAACTTTTCTAGCCAAAGTGGTGTCTATACCTTGAATTAGCGTGACCGTCTGTTTAGCCTGTCTGCCGCTAATCTGCGGATCGTCGGCTTTGAGGCTTGCGATATCAACATCGCGTTTGGCAAGTTTCAGATGGAGGATATCCATCATTTGCTGTAGCTGGAAGTCGTTTTCAGCGGTTAAAGTAATCACGGATTCAGTCAGTTCGTACTTTGCCCCCGAACCCTTAAAGTCAAAACGTGTATTCACCTCGCGACTGGCTTGATCCACTGCGTTGGCGGCTTCATGCAAGTTGACTTCTGAAACAATGTCGAATGAAGGCATTCAGTTTTTCCTCAAAAATTCATAGATTGCGGACTTTGCGTATGATATCCCAGGCTTGTCGAATCTCATGGGTCTTCTCGTTGGCAAGCCGGACTTTTTCCTCATTCGCCCCTAGCGCTGCCAACTTGTCGGGATGGTGGCGGCTCAGAAGCCGACGGTAAGCGCGGCGGATATCCTGGTCGCTTGCCGAAGGGTCCAATCCCAATACAACGTAGGAATCTGCCAAGGAGGGTTCCCTGCGCCCGGACTGCACTCTCCCATAATTTTGCTGCTGCTGCCACCCCCCTAGTCTAAATTGGGCCTCGAACATGGTTTTCAAGGCATGAAGCTCAAAGCGGGAAAAATGTAGCCGTTCGCAGATATGAGACAAAAGCCTTTCTTCGGCAGCATGGAGTACACTATCCGACAAAGCAAGTTCAAGCTGAAGCTCGACAAAATAACGCAGCAAGTTGAACCGGTTTTGACACTCGGAGCGAAACTGCCGCAACACGTCATCTAATGGAAAATCGACACGCTTGCCCTCGTTGAACAACCGCATGGCTGTTTTTCGCATATCTTCGTTTAATTGCATTCGTGTCATGGCTTTGCGGGTAAACTCTATCTCCGCTTCGTTCACCCGCCCGTCAGCCTTGGCGATATGTCCCATGACCGAGAATACAGCAGTGAAGAAAGCCATCTGGGCTTTGTATTGTTCTACTGAACCGACCTCTGCTTGAAACGGACCTTGACCCTCACCTTGGTCAAATTGATGCCCAACAGCCGCTCCAAACAGTGCGCCCATAGGGCCACCCATTAGGAATCCAAACGTTCCGCCGATAAACTTCCCGAGCCAACTCATGGAAACAGTCGCTGATCTAATTCTCTCTTGCCAACATGCATGACAAACTACATCATAACCCGCATTTCATTTAAACAGCCCACGAAACAAAACATGAAACCTCCAATAACTTTGTACGAAACCGCCTTGACCAGCCTTTCTTTGAAAGCGCGTGGCAAGGTGCGCGATATTTACAACATTGACGACGAGCACATGCTCATCGTCACTACTGACCGGCTTTCCGCCTTTGATGTCATCCTGCCCGACCCCATTCCCGGCAAAGGCCGTGTACTCACTGCCGTCTCCAATTTCTGGTTCGACAGAATGCAGCATATCATTCCCAATCATTTATCCGGCCTTAAACTGGAGGACGTTGTCAATAATACCGAGGAATGCGCACTGCTGGATGGCAGGGCCATGGTAGTGAGAAAACTGCGCCCACTGCCGGTGGAAGCAGTGGTACGCGGTTATTTGACCGGTTCAGGTTGGAAAGATTACCAAAAGATTGGGGCAGTGTGCGGAATTTCGCTGCCCGAGGGTCTGCAAATGGCGCAAAAATTGCCGGAACCGGTATTCACTCCTTCCACCAAGGCGGAACAGGGCGCCCACGACGAGAACATAGACTTTGCCAAGGCGGTCGGGTTGCTCGGACAGGCGTTGGCCGAACAAGTCCGTGATGCCAGCCTGCACATTTACCGTGAAGCGGCGGACTTCGCCTTGGAGCGGGGCATCATCATCGCCGACACCAAGTTTGAGTTTGGCCTTGATGCCAAAGGCCAATTATACCTTATTGACGAGGTCTTGACTCCTGATTCCTCACGTTTCTGGCCGGTGGACGAATACCGGGTAGGCATAAGCCCACCAAGCTTCGACAAGCAAATCGTCCGCGACTATCTGGAAACACTGGATTGGGAAAAAACCCCTCCGGGTCCAAGGCTTCCCCCGGAGGTACTGGCGAAGACCGCCGCCAAGTACCGGGAAGCTGAATTCCGGCTGACTGGGTCATAAGCGAAATTAGCGCAACAACCTCCGCTTAAACCGCCAAATCGCAAACAAGGTCGAAACCAGTGCGTAGGCCAGTGGAACTAGGAGGTGAGGCAACAAAGGCCAATCGAAGCGGCCGGCAACCAAGGGACGCACCAACTCCACCACATGGTATAAGGGCAGGCAGCCGCTGCTTTGGCGGACAATATCGGGCAGGGCGGCGGTCGGGAAGAAAACGCCGCCGAGCATAATCATCGGCGTCACCCCTAAGGAAATGTAATATACGAAAAAATCGTAACCTTGCGCGTAGGAGGTTACCACCAATGCCATGCTGCCGAAGCATAAACCGGATAGGAAGGCGACCGGCAACACCCATAACACCTGCCAACTGGCGATCAGTCCGAAGCTTGAAGCCACCAGCAAAATCAGGCTTGAGCTAATCAGGCTTTTGGTGGCCATCCACAGCAGTTCGCCCATCACCACATCGGAGACGTTCAAGGGGCTGGCCATCATACCGTCCCAGGTATTTGCCACGGCCATTCGGGTGTAGGCCAGATACAGCCCTTCGAAGGTTGCGGCGTTCATTGCGCTGACTGAAATCATACCGGCAGTCAGGAAGGCGACATAAGAAATGCCATCCACCCTGCCGATAAAGCTGCCTAGGCCATAGCCCAATGCGAACAAATTGAACAAGGGTTCGGCAAGGCCACCCAACAACGCCGTCTTGATAGACTTGCGCCAAGCCAATGCATTACGGCTCCATACAGCCAGCCAACGAAGCGGAAACTTAGGCATCCCGCAACTCCCGGCCTGTCAATTTGAGGAACACATCCTCCAGATTGGCTGGCCGGTAACCGTAGCGAAGGCCAGGCCAACCGTCCAAGGTTTGGACCAACTCCGATAAATCCGCGCCGTAATAAAAACAGGTTTCCCCCACTTGTTCGCAGCGGATAGGCCCGGTCAACGGGTTGGCATTCTTCCAGGCAGAAACGCCAGTGCCGAACACTTCGAGCACATGGGGTTCTATTCGTTCGCGCACCAGTTCTTCCGGGGTGCTGTCGGCAAGTATGCGTCCACGATCCATCAGAATAATACGTCCACACAGCCGTTCCGCTTCATCCATGTAATGGGTGGTAAGAATAATGGTGAGGCCGTCTTTCTGTAACTGGCGGAGCAATTGCCAAATGTTCTGGCGTATTTGCGGGTCCAGCCCGGTAGTGGGTTCGTCAAGAATCAACAATTCTGGCCGGTTAATCAACGCACGGGCGATGGAAAGCCTGCGCTTCATGCCCCCAGACAACTGCTTGATGCACGAGTCGGTTTTTTCCTCCAGCGCGACGAATGCTAAGAGTTCTGCAATGCGTCGTTCGACTTCGGCGCGTTTAAGGCCAAAATAACGGCCATAAACATGCAGGTTTTCCTTTACGGTAAAGTCTAGATCCAAGTTATCCGACTGCGGCACTACACCGATGCGGCTACGCATGGCGCGGGCCTGTTGTGGAATGGGAAAACCCAGTACGCTAAGCATGCCTGCGCTGGCGGGGGTGTTGCCTACCAGCATTTTCAATGTCGTGGTTTTGCCGGCACCGTTAGGCCCGAGAATGCCGCAAAATTCCCCCTTGATGATCTGGAAGGAAATATTATTGACGACACATTGCTTGCCGTAATGTTTCGTTAGGTTTTCTGCCTGAACGATGACGGGGGTGAGGCTAGACACAAGGACGGCGCAAGGTTGCTATCAATTGCAAACCCTTTATTATACACGAAACTCCGCGCCAATCCGGGCAGGTAGTTAAGTTTCCAGCAATTCTCATTTTGAGCCGAAGCCATGAAAAATAGCTCGTCATCCAGGCCGGAATGACAGCGTTCTAGCCAAACTGAGAATTGTTGTTAGGCTTGTCCGTGCCAATCCTAGCATATCGTCTTAGGTGATATCCAATAAAGAACATCCCATCCAAAGGCCAAGCTGGGGCTTGGCGCTCCCAGAAGGAACGCCAAGCTCCAGCTTGGCAAGGTGATTTGTGGAGGAATTGTTGGTGATTTTCGTGGACAATTCATTTCGGTTTTGGTGGATTCATTATTGGAAATCACCTTATTGTGGCTTTCCTGTATGGCTGATCCGAGTAAACCGTAATGGCTTATCGAGTTCCTTCGCGTAGATCAATAGAAATGGGCCATCAATGACAACCCTTTCAGCCTTCTGGAGTGCTAGCAAATAATTTGATTCCTGATTTGAGATTGCTTCGCTAGGGCAGGCCATGAGGGTCGTAGCCAATTGGTCGAATTTGATTGTCTCGCCTTTAATTTCCACCCCTCCAAAGAACCGGTTACAGGAACCATTTCCAGCGGCTTTATTAGGGGCAGGAAAGGCCAGTGTCGCCTGGATTCGGTCCAGCACACCCTTGCCACCCAAATCTTCCAGAAGCCACTCCGTGTCCAGCAGACTAGGTGTAGATTGCTGTTGCTGTAAACTCGCGCAAGAGACCAAGAAAATAACTAAAAGCAAGGAGGTAAACTTTGATATCAAAAACATGAAGAGTCCTAATTGAAATTACAAATTAATAATATTGCAATCATAACGTGGTATCAATAGGAGGTAAAATAATTAGATTTACATTGTTTAATCTACTGGAGAACGTTATTTATGACAACAGTATCGGAAAAAACACTTGTAGGAAACAAATTGAGCGCATTTGGTGAAGCACGCTCTACAGTCAATGGTGCGCCGCTCAGTGCGGAGGAGGTGCGCAAGACTGATGCCTTTTGGAATGCGTGCAATTATCTGGCCTTGGGCATGATTTACCTGCGCGACAATGCGCTGCTGAAGGAACCGTTAAAACCCGAGCATATCAAGAACCGCCTGTTGGGCCACTGGGGTGCCAGTCCTGCATTATCGTTTGCCTACACCCATTTGAACCGGGTCATTAAGGCGCAAGATATCGACATGATTTTCATGGCTGGCCCTGGGCATGGCGCACCGGGCGTATTGGCACCCGTTTATTTGGAAGGGTCCTATTCGGAAGTCTACCCCGAAAAAAGCCTGGACGAGGAAGGCTTGCTGGCGTTTTTCAAGCAATTCTCCTTTCCCGGCGGCATCGGTAGCCATTGCACACCGGAAACGCCGGGTTCCATCCATGAAGGGGGCGAATTGGGTTATGTATTGTCCCATGCCTGCGGGGCTGCGTTCGACAATCCTGATCTGATTGTCGCAGCAGTGGTCGGCGACGGCGAGGCAGAAACCGGACCGTTGGCAACCTCTTGGCACATCAGCAAGTTCCTCAACCCCATTCGCGACGGTGCGGTGCTGCCGATCCTGAACCTGAACGGCTACAAGATCAACAACCCGACCCTTCTGGCGAGAATTTCCCACGAAGAGTTGGGGCAGTTGTTCCAAGGCTACGGGTGGACCCCTTACTTCGTCGAAGGCTCGGATCATGAGACCATGCACCAAGCGATGGCTGCAACGCTGGACCGCGCCATTGCCGATATCAGAGAGGCTCAACGGGAAGCTAGGGAAACTGGCGTCGCAAAGCGCCCACGCTGGCCGATGATCGTCTTGCGCACTCCCAAAGGTTGGGGTGCCCCTGCTGAAATCGATGGGCACAAGGTCGAGGGCTTCTGGAGGTCGCACCAAGTGCCAGTGTCGGATGTGCAGAAGAACCCCGCTCATTTGCAACTGTTGGAAGATTGGATGCGTAGCTACAAGCCAGAGGAACTGTTTGACGATGCAGGTGCGCCTGTGGCCGAAATCCGCTCGCTTGCCCCTGTCGGCAGCTACCGTATGGGCCGCAACCCCCACGCCAACGGGGGGAGCCTGAAAAAAGCACTGCGCATGCCGGATTTCCGCGACTATGGCATTGCCATCGAAAAGCCCGGACAAATTGATGCCGAAAACACCCCGCCGCTGGGGCGTTTTTTGCGCGACATCATGAAGGGCAATATGCGCAATTTCCGCGTATTCGGACCTGACGAGAACACTTCCAACAAACTCGGGGCGATTTACGAGGTAAGCAAGAAATTCTGGATAGCCGAGTACTTTCCTGAAGACAGCGACGGCACAGAACTGGCAACCGACGGGCGGGTCATCGAAATGCTCAGCGAACACACCATGGAAGGGATGCTAGAAGGCTATTTGTTGAGCGGTCGGCACGGCTTTTTCTCGACTTACGAGTCGTTCGTGCATGTCATCGACTCAATGTTTAACCAACATGCAAAATGGCTGTCAATCTGCAATAATCTAAGCTGGCGCGAGGAGATCGCCTCGCTCAACCTGCTCATCACCTCCACGGTTTGGCGGCAGGACCACAACGGCTTCACCCATCAGGATCCCGGCTTCCTCGACGTGGTGGTCAACAAAAGTGCGGCGGTCACGCGGATTTACCTCCCACCTGATGTCAATAGCTTGCTGTCGGTGGCCGACCACTGCCTACGCAGCGAGAACTACGTCAACGTCATCGTATCCGACAAGCAAATGCACACCCAATATATGGATATGGAGTCCGCCGTCATCCATTGCACGAAGGGTTTGGGAATCTGGGATTGGGCCAGCAATGACCAAGGCACCGAACCTGACGCTGTCATGGTCGGCTGCGGCGACATCCCCACTAAGGAGGCCTTGGCGGCCACAGCCATGTTGCGGGAGGAATTCCCGGAACTGAAGCTCCGCTTCATCAATGTGGTTGACCTGTTCAAGCTGCAACCCGAGCATGAACATCCGCATGGGCTTAGCAATCGGGATTTTGATAGCTTGTTTACTGTGGACAAGCCAATCATCTTCAACTTCCATGGCTACCCTTGGCTGATCCACCGCCTAGCTTACCGCCGAACCAACCACGCCAACTTGCATGTGCGAGGCTACAAGGAAAAGGGCAACATCAATACGCCACTGGAGTTGGCCATCCAAAACCAGATTGACCGTTTCAGCCTGGCAATCGACGTGATCGACCGGGTGCCTAGTTTGCATGTCGCCGGTGCCCATGCCAAGGAGAAGTTCAGGAATAAGCAAATAGCATGCCGTCATTATGCCTACGAGCACGGCATTGACATGCCGGAGATTGTCAATTGGCGCTGGCCTTATTAAGGCAGCTATTCCCATTTTGAGGAAAGTCGGGCGGGTTTGGAACCCGCCCTACGAATCGACAGGTAGTGATTCAGACGTGGAGATGAGGTAGTGCGTTAAAAAGATAGATCGGCTCGTTTTAGCGGTTCACACTCGGGTTCGATACGCGCCCACCCTGACATGCCGCAGACGGCAAGGCAATCTCCGTATCGAATGCGAACTGCAACCGCTACAAGCGCGGCTCGGCTGTAAATCGTTATCGCCTTATCGTTTACAGCCCACAATGTTTTGCTCTTAACGTTGCGCCGTTGCGCCGTTGCGTGAGACCTTCTTTTTGCTTCCTCGCAGTACCGCTGTGGAGTCTGGCAAAGATTTTTTCTCACGCAACGGCGCAACGACGCAACGTAAAAGCGGTAGTGAGGAGGATAACGTTTCAAATTGAAAGTTTGGCGGCGTTGCCACTATGGGCTAGGTTTTTCGTCGCCATATCCAGTATTGGAACACTACCATACATTGATAATTCAAAATTAGTGTCTGCGTAGGGGCGGGTTCAAAACCTGCACTTAAAGTCTTTGCCAAAATAAGAATTGCTGATGGAAAGACGACGTTCTAGCCTTGTAATAATTGCTGTGCTATTATTGCACTGTCAAAATGCTTACATTATCCGCTAAATGCCTAATTTTATGCAGAATCTTGGCTTTTTAAAAAAAGCTTGCTGCAAAATATTTTCTTTAAATGCCATGAAAGCCGTTACCCCCCCAAAAACTAAAATCGACGACCTTCAGGCCGAAGCCAGTTTTGCTATGCAACATCGCCGTTACAAGGAGGCGATTGTCCATTTCAAGAATTTGCTAAAGCTGGAACATCGCCCAGATTGGGAGCAAGGGTTGGCTGAAGCCTATCGGCAACGTGCATTGCAGATTGCTGACAAAGGCATGTGGCAGGAGGCTATCATCCTATGGGACAACTACACCAAACTGGAACCAAAGTCCCTGCTTTCCGATGCTTATCTGGGCTGGCTGGTCCATGCCGGTCAGTTTCCTAAGCTGGCAAAGCTGCTGGCAGAAGCAGGCTCGGTCACGGAGCAAGGCCCGGTTGGTCGGAAGCTGCCGGAAACCTTGGCGGTATTGGCCTTGCAGAATGAAAAACTGCTGGCAGCATTCCCCCAGGAGCACCCCATTGCCAAACACCATTCTGTTGTCAAACGGGCAATCAAAGCTTATTGTGCGGGTCGAGACGAAGAGTCCGAGGAGGCGTTAAGGCAAATTCCGTCCCGTTCGCCCTACCGGAACGTTCGCACCGTGTTGAAGGCATTGTTGTTGATGGGGAGCGACCGTTCAGCCGGCTTGGAAATGCTGGGCCGGGTTGAAGAGGGTTCGGCGTGCCGACGTTTGGCTCATGCGTTGCAAGGTCTAGCCCGTGCCACTGGGCCAGATTTGGTCGCCCTTTCTGAACTTCCTCCCAAGCAGCAGGCACTCATCCAGAAACTCAACGGTTACGGCAAAGAGCAACTCAACCTGTTGCGTGATGCGAAAAAAATAGCCAACAGTTCAAACCACAGGCTGGTTTTCAACACGGTGCTAAGCAACCGTAAAATCTTGGGCGAATCAAACTGCCGCCGTTTCTGCCTTGCCATGCTGGTGGATTTCCCGGAAGGCATGGACTCTTTCCAGAAGGCATTCGGCTTTCTATCCGCATTCGAACGCCAACGCATACGCGCACTGCATGAGGAGGCTCAAGGCCAATATCCCCAAGCGGCAACTCATTGGTACAAAGCCATTGAAGAACTTGCCCGGATGCCGGAACCAGGGCGAGACAGAATGGACGAGGCTTTAATTCTTCGCCACATCGCCAAATTAGCGGAACATGAAGTTCCCGAAATCGCCGTTGGTGCCTTGGAAAAAAGTTTGGAGGTGGATCCTGGCGACCAAATGACCTATGTGGCTTTGGTTGGCCTTTATGAGAGGATAGAAGAACCAAAAGAAGCCCAAGAATGGCTGGAAAGGGCGTTAAAGCGCTTTCCCAAAGATGTGGAATTGCTGACTTTGGCGATGCATAACGCCAATCGGCGTAAAGCTTTCAAGAAAGCCGCCGGTTTGGCTAAAACCTTGCTCAAAATAGACCCCATTAACAGTTCGGCACGCCAGTTGCTTATTGGTGCCCATATCGGCCATGCAAGAAAACAGTTTCGGGCCGGAAAGTTTGATCTAGCTCAACAGGAATTGGACCAAGCGCGCGCCTTGGACACCCACAGGCGCAACGTCTCCCTATGCATTGTTGAAGGGCTGTTGGCTCTGCGGAAAAAAGACCGCCAGCATGCCGCAGGATTACTGGCGGAAGCTTGGCGTCTCGGCGGCGGTGGACTGTCGGCACAGTTTCAGTTGAATATTGAGGTGTTAAGCTTGGACCAGCCACTCAGCGCAGTGGCAGGATTGGTTCCTGGCTTGGACAAGAAATACACAGCCAATCGGGCAGAATTGTCGGGGTTGGTCAAACTAATTGAGCATTATAACATCGGGGAAAAGCGACGTTTGCCCGATGCCTTGAAGCCATTAAGCCCCATCCTAACAAGAAGCCTCAAACAACCGGGGTTTACCCAAGATGATTTTTTCAATTTGGGACAGGCTTTAGTTAGTAGCGCCCTGTTTGAACAATTATATATTTGTGGCACGGAAGCATTGAGGCATTTCCCCGTAATGGCCGCTGCCGTGTATTTTCAGGTTTACGCCAAATGCAAAGGCATGGCGAATCGAATGACCCCTGCGGATGAAAGCCGCTTGGACCAAGCCATGGAACGCGCCCATCGGGACAAGGATATCCGTACATCTATGATGATCGGGAAATTCTTCCGCGAGCTAGACGATCCGCTGGACTTCGGGTTTGACGAAGATTTACCCCCCGGTCTTGAAGATTTCAGCCCAAGTATGGCACCTGCCATGATGAAACGTATGGATGAATTGGAGGATATGCCACGTGCTGAATTAATCGCCATGCTTGCCAAAGCATTACCGGTCAGTCTGCCGCTGAAAAACATGTCCCATCAGGAACTGATGGATATAGCTGCGGTGATGGTAATGGGGGAGTTAGGCGTCGATTTGGGCAGTTTGCTTGGCGGGGCATCTCCATTTGGTCCGGCTAAGAAATTGCCTAAATCCCGATAAGACAACACAGTATGCAAACTCCTTATGAAATACTAGAGGTCGCCGAGGATGCCAGCGACGAGTCCATTAAGAAAGCTTACTTAAAAAAAGTAAAGGAATATCCGCCCGAGCATAATGTCGAGGCTTTCCAACGTTTTCGTAATGCCTTCGAGCAGATTCAAAACGAAAAGCAGCGCAGCAATCACCGTCTTTTCCACCGCGAAAAAGTGGACCTTGACTGTCTGCTGCGTTCCGCTTTGAGCCTTAAGGATATTCAGCGGCCTGATGCCGACTTGTTCGTTGGTGCTTTGGCCGAGTCCGCACTTGACGATCTATTGAAAACAAAAGCATCTACATGATGGACGAAAACCGCAAAACCGAACTGTTGGCGGTATTCAGCGGATATCTGGACAAACTTGATTCAGAATCTTTGGAACCTGACGGGCAGACTGACTTATTTTCCCTGCTCGCGGAGCTTTCGGCCTTGCGTACCGAGGTCAAGACTGAAGCGCGCCAGTTTGGCAACGTCTCAAGCCAATTAAAGGAGGCCCAAGAGCTTTTGCACACTAGCCATGTGCAGTTGGAAAAGGAATTGGAGCAGTCCCGCCTAAATTTAGCTGCAACCCGTAGGGCTGTGTTGCGGAGTTTATTGGTTGAATTGCTCGATTTTTACGACCGCCTTTCGGCAGGGCAGGCGGCGCTCAATAATTACCGGCCCATCAAAGGCTGGTTTAGTTTCAAATCATTACGGCAGGATAGGAATTTCATCCAAAGTATTCGTGAAGGTCAAGCGATGACCCTGCGCCGCTTGGAGGAAACCTTAGCCCGCCATCAAGTTCGTCCCTTGGAAACCCTAGGTCGGCCCGTCGATCCCCACACGATGAAAGTCGTGGAATTGGACCACAGGTCCGATTTGGAAAACGGCGTGGTTACGGCGGAACTGCGTAAAGGTTTCCAGTGGGGTGAAGAAACATTACGACTCGCTGAAGTCAAGGCAAACAAATTATGAGTGAAATCATCATCGGTATTGATCTGGGCACGACCAACTCGGAAGTGGCCATTGTGGAAAATGGTATAGTGACCGTGATTGTGGACGGAGAAGGCCGGAAAATGCTGCCCTCTTTCGTCGGCATTGGCGAAAACGGGCAAATACTGGTCGGCGAACCGGCCCGTAACCAATACATCCTCTACCCTGAACGCACCATCAAATCCATCAAGCGGCGCATGGGAGAGGACATCCAAGTGGAGATGGCGGGAAAGCATTACAGTCCGCAGGAAATCTCCGCCGTCATTTTGAAACATCTGAAAGCCGTCGCCGAAGACTACCTCAGAAAGCCTGTCCACAAAGCCGTCATCACCGTACCGGCCTATTTTTCAGATGCCCAGCGCCAAGCCACACGGGAAGCGGGCGAGATCGCCGGACTCGACGTTGTGCGGATTATCAACGAACCCACTGCTGCCGCCTTGGCTTATGAGGCCCGGCATGAAGGGCGCAAACGCATCTTGGTTTACGACTTGGGCGGTGGAACCTTTGACGTGTCGGTGGTCAGCATCGAGGATGATGTCGTCGAAGTCTTAGCCAGCCATGGCAACAACAAGTTGGGCGGCGACGATTTTGATGCCAAGATTGTCAAACACATCGTCGATCATATCCACGGGCAGCATGGCATTGACATTGGCGAATCGCGCCAAGTCATGGCCCGCGTCAATCGGGCTGCGGAAACCGCTAAACGCGGACTGTCCGACGAGCCTTTCGTGCGCATTGACGAAGAATACCTCATCGAGAAGGAAGGTGCGCCAGTCCATTTGTCACTGGAACTGTCCCGCTACGAATATGAAGCGATGATCGCCGAGTACATTGACGAAACTCTGGAGGCGGTGCATATCGCCCTGAGCGGGGCCAATTTGACCGCTTCGGACATTGACGAGATTTTGCTGGTTGGCGGCAGCACCCGCACACCCGTGGTCGGCGAGCGGCTGTTCGCGGAATTTGGCGTGGAACCGCAACGCAACATCGACCCCGACCTTTGCGTTGCCATGGGCGCGGCCATCCAAGCCGGAATGATTGCCGGTGAGTCGGTGTCTGCCGTACTGGTGGATGTGACACCTTACACCTATGGCACTAGCGCGATAGGGGACATTGGCGATGGGGATTATTATTACCCGTTTAAATACGTTCCCATCATACGCAAGAACAGCCCGCTGCCCGTCAGCAAGACTGAAGCGTTCTATACCGCCGTCGATGGCCAGGAAATAGTGGAGGTCAAGGTTTTCCAAGGGGAGGATATTGACGCACTGAACAACATTGAAATTGGCGAGTTCTTAGTCAAAGGACTACGCAATGTGCCTGCCGGGAATTTAATCACTATCAAGCTGGATTTGGACCTCAACGGTATTCTGCACGTTTCGGCCCGCGAAAAGGATACCGGCCTAGAAAAATCCATCACCATCAATAACGCCATTGCCCGTTTTCAAGAAGGGGAAATTGACGTGGCCAAGGCGCGGGTCAGAGCCCTGTTCGGGGATGATGATGCCGGGTTTGAGCCGGAAACGGCAGCCGATAGCGAGACAGAGGAACACCACGTTCAAGTCAAGGGCCGCGCTTTGGCAGAAAAAGCGCAAAGCTTGCTCGAAAAAGCCTCCGATGAAGACCGGGTGGACATGATTGATCTGATAGAGCAAATCAAGGATGGCCTGGCCGGTAAAGATTTTGATGCGGTCGAGGTTGCCACAGACAAGTTGGCCGATATTGTGTACTACTTGGATGCCTGATGGAACGCTGCCCCACCTGCCAGGCCAGATTGCGGCAAGACCCTGTGTGTCCTCGTTGTAAGACCGACCTTACACGATTAATGGCTATCGAGTCTGATGCGGTTGCCTGGCTTAAGCGGTCTATCGCGCTTCTGGCAACAGGCGACGAGGTACTGGCCCTGCAAGCCGTGGAAGCATCCTTGCGGCTTAAGCGGGAACCTTTGGCCTTGCTGGTGCAGGGCTTTCTACTCCAACCGGCCACACTTGATGCCGATGCTATTGAGCTAAGCGATTTTCCGGTTCAACCTGAGGTCGTTAAGGAACAGTACGAACAGCTTGATTGGACGGAATTGCCGTTTGATGAGGAGGAACCAGAGACAATCGCTGAAGAACAGCCTGTGCAAGCCAACGCACTGGTGACGGTTGCCGAAGTCTTACAAGAAGAACCTGCCACGGAAGGCATGGCGCAAGCGGGCGTGATGATAGACCGGATAGTCAAATTGACAAAGAAAGTGTGGTTCAAGCTGAAACAGACTTTTCCAAGGCATGAGGCATAAGGCGGAGTAGAATAGACTTTATCGGAAACCTTCAGAATAATGAGTTGATAATATGAGAGTTGTTACTTACTCCCATGCACGCCAAACACTTAAATCTATATTGGATGACGTGCAGAAAGATGCCGATGTCACCGTTATCAGCCGCCGAGACAACGAAGGCGATGCCGTAGTCATGTCCCTTGATTATTACAATAGCATGATGGAAACCTTGCATTTGCTTTCCACCCCAGCCAACGCAGATGCATTGGCGCGGGCGATTCGCCAAGACAAGGCTGGATTGTCTCAAGTCCATAAACTGACTTCCGATGATGGTTAATCGTGCGTTGCATTCGTTTTGTACCAGACGCATGGGAAGCGTATTTATACTGGCAGGAGCAAGACAGAAAAACACTCAAGCGTATTAACTCTTTAATTTCGGCGGCGGCGCGAGAGCCGTTTGAAGGCATCGGCAAGCCTGAGCCTTTACGCAGCAATCTGTCCGGTTATTGGTCAAGACGTATCGACGATACTCACCGACTTGTATACCGGGCAACGGATAATGAGTTGGTGATTATTGCCTGCCGCTTTCATTATGATGGTTAGTTGGGTGCGTTGAGGAAGAAAGAGGTAAGGCCCTGTTTTTTTTATTTAAATTTTACACTATAGGTAAAAGGCTAGACCGGCCTCCATTTTTTTAAACCGCCTAAAATCTGTACTCCGCAGGAACTACTTAAGGTGTAATCATGTGGTAAGCCCCAATCGTTGAAGAAATTCACAAAATCCTTGAAGAATAGACTTCATCGGAAACCTTCCACTAATCCAGCAGCGGCGAGACCACTAACTAGGTTTCCGATAAAGTCTAATACGCTCTCCAATTTAACTTCTACTAGCTCCCAAGTACCATCTCTCATCGTGATACACAAATGTTGGAGACTCGTCATTTCGGCACGGATGCCGAAGTCCAGCGTTCACGGATGGCAAACTACGGACCACGATAGATGTCCCGGTGTCCAAGGACGTGAAACTACTGGCTGGCAAGTAATCTTAATCAAGCACTTGCACAACTGGCTGGCTACCGTCCATGGCCTGGATTTCGGCATCCCTGCCGAAATGACGGCTTTTCTGGCTTAGCCGGACTTGTGTATGCCGATGGGAACTGGAACTTGGGAACCAGCACAAAAGGCAGAGGGAGTGAACGGTTACTAACTACGAGCGATTCTGCTCGTTCCCAAGCTCCAGCTTGGGAATGCGGCATTGGAAGCTCCTGCTTCCGGTGTTAAATAACATAGAACTTGCGAGGCAAAGGTTTTCTCAAGCTGGATATCTCGTCGTTATACAAAAGTGTTGGGGGGTATGTCATTAAGGCAGGAATTGCCGGACAAATCGGCAGGACAGCCGATTTGCACGGCTTCGCCGCCCGAAGGGTGAGAGACATGGATGTCTCTCATGCATCCAGTCCACAGGGAGGTGAAGTTGTTGATTTGGAATTAACAAAATCAAACACTTGCTAAACGACGAGTTGCCCTCCATGGCTTCTGGATTCCGGCAATCCCTGCCGGAATGACGACGTTTCTTGCTCGGTCGGACTTGTGTATAACGGCGAGAGCCGGTGCTTGGGAACCAGTTCAACTACGGACTGGCAAGCTATCTGAATCAAGCACTTGCACAGCCGAGTGGTTACCGTCCTTGGCCTGGATTTCGGCATCCCTGCCGAAATGACGGTTTTTCGGACTTGCCCGGACTTGTGTATAACGATAAGAGCTGGAGCTTGGGAACCAGCAACAGTAAAAAACCAAACACTCGTGCAAACGGCTAGTTACCATCCATGGCACTGGATGCATAAGGGACATCCATGTCCCTTACCCTTCGGGCGGCGAAGCCGTGCAAATCGGCTATCCTGCCGATTTGTCCGGCATCCCGGCCGGAATGACGGCGATTCCTAGCCCAGTGGGACTTCTAACAACGAGCGATGGTGTTTAAGACCTAAAGCATCGGTTACTTTGTACAGAATTTTCTTCTTAATAAATCAATATAATAATGAATACCCAACCAAGCCAATTTTTAAAAGACAAAGTTGGCACAACTGAGTTCTACTATTTAATTATCAGATGCTGAAAATTCTGAAAAAAATCATCCTCGCCTCCAACAACCCCGGTAAAATCCGCGAAATCCAATCGCTGTTAGATGAGCTAAACATTGAAATCCTGCCACAAGCGTTGTTTACTAATGAAGAAGCCGAGGAAACCGGGCAGACTTTTTTGGAAAATGCCCTGATTAAGGCTCGCCATGCGGCGAGGTTGGGCGGGTTGCCTGCCATCGCCGACGATTCCGGCCTGGAGGTGGATGCTTTAGGAGGAGCACCGGGTGTGTTTTCAGCCCGTTATGCCGGTGTGGGTGTGGGCGATCAAGAAAATAATGCGAAGTTGTTAAGGGAATTGGCGGGGGTGGAGGATGACAAACGGTCAGCGCGTTTTCGTTGTGTGATGGTGTATGTGCGGGATGCCGAAGACACTGATCCAATAGTAGCCGATGCTGCTTGGGAAGGCAGAATCTTACGGAAAACACGGGGCAAAAATGGTTTCGGCTACGACCCACTATTTTTCGTGCCAGAACAGGGTTGCGCCTCCGCCGAATTGCCGCCGGAAGTTAAGAATAGACTGAGCCATCGGGGTCAGGCGTTGCGGGTGCTGGCTAGGAATTTACATTTTGGTAAAGATTAATATGGGCGGGTTTGGAACCCGCCCCTACGAATGACGACTATAGGAACAAGCCGTTGATTTAGGGGGTTTGTAGGACCATGAGATTCAACAAGTAATTATTAGATGTGGAAAACGCTTTATCTGTATGATTGAAGACCTAAAAGGCGACGAATCCTGGCGGATGTTCCGCATCATGAGTGAATTCATCGAAGGATTCGATAAATTGGCGCAAGTACAATTTGCAGTTTCGATATTCGGGTCAGCCCGCGTCGAGCCGGGTTCAGTGTACTACAACGCTGCGCAAAGTATCGCTAGTCTGCTTGCCTCCGAGGGTTATACAATAATAACCGGTGGAGGGTCTGGCATCATGGAGGCAGCCAATAAGGGTGCTTGGCTCAAAAACAGCACGTCCATCGGACTGAACATCGAATTGCCTGCCGAACAAAAACCCAACCCCTACCAGAGTTTGGAGTTGGAGTTTCGCTATTTTTTTGTCCGTAAAGTCATGTTCATCAAATATTCAATCGGTTATGTTTGTTTACCGGGCGGGTTTGGCACCATGGACGAGTTTTTCGAGGCACTTACTCTAATGCAAACGCACAAGACCCGTAGGATGCCGTTGATCTTATTTGGCTCCGAATACTGGTCAGGGCTTGTGGAATGGATCAAGACCAAGGCTCTAGCCGACAAAATGATTGATCCCGATGAACTGGGATTGATCTCCATCACAGACGACCCTTACGAAGTGGTCGCCATCATGAACCGACATCGCGATAGGAATCAATGCAAATCCTCCGAAGCCTTGCCTCCGGGCCAGTCCGGTCGGCGCGGGACTCTTGATTACGAGACTTAAGAAAACTCAATAGGAACCCCATCCATGCCCATCATCGACCCTTTGACTTATTTGAAAAGCGTCCTTGCCAAAGATTTTGAAGCCAAAACCCACCTCCATCGAAGACACGAAGAAGAACCCCATTCCCTGGTGATTACCATATCCCGTGATTACGGGGCGTTGGGTGAGCTAATCGCGGAAAAGCTTTCGCATTCCTTGGGCATACCGGTATATGACCAGGAAATCCTCGATAGGGTTGCCAAAAATGCCAAGACGGAAAAATACCATTTCGAGCCTCACGACGAACAGTCTAGCGCGGGTCTCAGTGCTTTCCTGTACAGCTTAATCAGCGGCAACCCGGCCACGCTGAATGATTACCGTCGCCACCTTTGCAACGTAGTGGATGAGCTTTCGCGCAACAACTGCATCATCATGGGTCGGGGTGCGCACTTGATTCTTTCAGGCAAACCGATATTCCGGGTCCGCGTCGTGGGTTCTAAAGTTGTTTGTGCGCATCGCATCGCTGAAGAGTTCGACATCCCGTTGCAGAAGGCCGAACATAAGGTATTTGAGATCAATAACAAACGGCACAAAGCAGTCGTCGATCTTTACAGTGACAGGATTGAGCATTGTTCTTTGGAGTTCGCCAAGAACTTCGATCTGGTGCTTAATACCGACCACATTCCAGCAGAAGGGGCCTCTGCGGTGATCTTGCTGGCTATGCGAGAGGCGGGCCTGTTCAAGGAGATTCCTTTGTGCAAGGCATAAACTCCGATACTCGTAGCACTCTACAGGTGGAAATCGCCGATGTAGGGCAACAGATATTTATGGGGTCTTGCTTCAGCTTGGTTGCGCCTGCTGCCTTTGGGGAAGTCTGTATTTTGCCTCGCCACGCGCCTTTTCTAAGCAAGCTCCAGCCCGGTGAAATC
Organism: Candidatus Methylumidiphilus alinenensis; assembly: GCA_003242955.1. Taxonomy (GTDB): domain Bacteria; phylum Pseudomonadota; class Gammaproteobacteria; order Methylococcales; family Methylococcaceae; genus Methylumidiphilus; species Methylumidiphilus alinenensis. The sequence continues at coordinate 27,901 of QJPH01000314.1, read as the reverse complement.
CGTCTGGAAACCGTCCAAAACGAACGCCTCATCTATTATGTTTCAGGCGGTTACTTGGAGGTGAAAAACTCCAATGTGACAGTTCTTGCCGATCAAATGCTGCGTTCAAACGAAATTGACCGGGAGTCCGCCGTGGACGCGAAGGCCAATGCCGAACAAGTACTCAAGACTAGCGCCATCGACAGTGTGCGAGATGTCGCTAAGTTGGAATTACTCAAGGCACTCGCCCAGTTGCGGGTGCTCGAACATATCGAAATGGCTAAATTAAACGGTAAACGCAAATAATGGCTTGATACGTTTTTTTGGCCCATACACTTTGCCTTTTTTCAACCCAAGGAGATTATTATGAGTAAGAAATACGTTTTTTCATTTGCGGAAGGTGATGGCAAAAACAAGCATCTTCTCGGCGGCAAGGGCGCCAACCTTTGCGAGATGACCCAGTTTGGCCTGAATGTGCCGCCGGGCTTCGTCATCACCACGGAGGCCTGCTTGGAATATCAAGATTTGCAAGGTTTGCCAGAAGGTTTGATGGATGAAGTCAATGGTCACGTCCAAGCCTTGGAACAAGCCACGGGAAAAAGTTTTGGCGGTGCTGAAAACCCTTTATTGGTTTCAGTGCGTTCGGGTTCGGCGATGTCCATGCCAGGCATGATGGACACCATCCTCAACCTTGGGCTGAACGCATCGACTCTGCCAGGTCTGATTGCGCAGACGCAGAACGAACGCTTCGGTTATGATGCCTACCGCCGATTCATCCAACTGTTTGGCAAAGTGGCTTTGGGAGTGCCAGACGAATTGTTCGACGAACAGTTTGATGAGGTGAAACGCCAAGCCGGTGTCAAGGCGGATATTGGCTTAAATGCGGAACACCTGAAAGATGTTAGCGAGCGTTTCCTGAATGTCGTCCGCAGCCACATCGGTAAGCCATTCCCGGAAGATGTTTACGAACAACTGGAAATCGCCATCAAGGCGGTGTTCAACTCATGGATGGGCAAACGCGCCGTCGATTATCGCCGCGAATTTAAAATTACCCCGGCTATGGCAAACGGAACCGCCGTCAATGTTGTGACGATGGTGTTCGGCAACTTGGGCAACGATTGCGCCACCGGTGTGGGCTTCACCCGCAACCCCGCCACGGGTGTCAACGAAATGTATGGTGAATACCTGGTCAACGCCCAAGGCGAGGATGTGGTTGCCGGCATCCGCACGCCTAAGCCAGTGCAGGAATTGAAGAATGAAATGCCTGACTTGTATCGCCAGTTGGTGGAATTGCGCGACAACTTGGAAGAGCATTATGCGGAAGTGCAAGATTACGAATATACCATCGAAAAGGGTGTGCTCTATTGCCTACAAACGCGCAATGGCAAAATGAATGCCCATTCCTTGGTGCGCACCTCAGTGGAAATGGAAAAAGCAGGGTTGATAGACAAGACCAAGGCTCTGCTGCGCGTCAAACCTAATGACTTGGAACAATTGCTGCATCCGACCCTGGACCCCAAACACGTTCAAAAACCATTGGCTCAAGGTCTGCCAGCTTCACCCGGCGCAGCTAGCGGCATCGTGGTGTTCGATGCCGACAACGCAGAAATTCGGGGCCGTGCGGGTGAAAAAGTCATCCTAGTGCGTGAAGAGACCAAACCCGAGGACATTCATGGATTCTTCGCTGCCCAAGGTATTTTGACCAGCCGTGGCGGCAAAACCTCCCACGCCGCCGTTGTTGCGCGCGGCATGGGCAAAGCTTGCGTTGCAGGTGCCGAGGGCATCCATGTTGACACCCGCGCCCGCTTGGCGACCATAGGCGACATTATCCTGCAAGAGGGCGATATCATTACCATAGACGGCGGCACTGGCAATGTCTATCTGGGCGAAATCCCGACTATCCCTTCGGTGTTCTCAGAAGAACTGAAGACGCTGCTCGGTTGGGCGGACGATTTCGCACGTTTGAAAGTCATGGCCAACGCCGATACCCCAGATGCCGCAAAAAAGGCCGTGGAGTTTGGTGCGGTGGGCATTGGCTTGTGTCGCACAGAACGCATGTTCAATGCGTCAGAAAGGTTGCCTCTGGTGGTTGACATGATTTTGGCGCGCAGCGTCGAAGAACGGGTGGAAGCCTTGAACAAATTGCTGCCCATTCAGCGCGATGATTTCATACAAATCTTCACTGCGATGGCACCTCGCCCGGTGACGGTACGCCTGCTTGACCCGCCGATGCACGAATTCCTGCCCAATGAGCATCAATTGGTCGAAGACATTGACGATATTTTGCATTATCAAAAAGTCGTCAAGGGTCACTTGGCCGCTGGCGGCTCTTTGCTCGGTGGGGATTTGACACCGGATGAAATCAACGCCTCCCTGTCTAAAAAGGAACGGATGCTGCGCAAAGTCCGCGAACTGTACGAAGTCAACCCGATGCTCGGCCATCGCGGCGTCCGTCTGGGCATCACCTATCCTGAAATCTACAAGATGCAGATTCGCGGCGTGTTGGAAGCAACCGCTGCCTGTTTAAAAGCGGGTGTGGATGTACATCCCGAAATCATGGTGCCCCAAGTCATCAATCTCGCCGAATTGAAGCAGGTGAAAATATGGGTGGATGAAATCACAGCAGAGGTCGAAGCCAAGTCCGGCATTAAGCTGAATGTTAAGTTCGGAAGCATGATTGAGACTGTTAGCGCTTGTGTCAGAGCCAGCGAGGTGGCAGAAGTGGCTGAATTCTTCTCGTTCGGCACCAACGATCTGACTCAGGCGGCCCTGTCGTTCTCACGAGAAGATGCTGAGAATAAGTTCCTACCGCTTTACATTGAGCAGGGTATCATCAGCGACAACCCCTTTGAGGCTTTGGATATTAACGGTGTAGGCCCACTGATGGAAATCGCCGTGACCAAGGGACGCCAGACCAAGCCAGAACTCAAGGTCGGTATCTGCGGCGAGGCGGGCGGTCATCCCGAGTCAATTTTCTTCTGTCACAAGGCTGGCCTGACCTATGTATCCTGTTCCGGCCCCAGAGTCCCGGTGGCACGTCTGGCGGCGGCACACGCTGTATTGCTGGAGGGATAGCCCAAATTGTGCCGTGAATGATGGGGACATTCCCATCATTCCGGCACAATCCTATTCAGTTAAAGAATAAGCCATCGCGTTCCGGCAGCGCCTACCCCGGCATGGACCGCTGGGGGAATCCGGAAACGGTGGTTTTTTTCACGCCGCCATGGGTTGATAGAAACCATACTTTGTAAAGAAGTTACAGCCCGAATCGTCGCCCACAGTTCAAGACGATTGATAATGCCTGCCTATTGGCATTCCTCTTGGCCTATAATACACGCGGCACAGATATTGCTTAAATAACCAATAATATTCGTGGTTGTTGCCGGCAAAGGTTTGCCGCCCTACTTCCAAATAATAAAATTATGAAAGAAATACGCGCCTACATACAACCTTATGTGCTTCATGATTTAATTTCAAAATTGCTCGATTTACCCGGCTTCCCGGGGATTAGCGTGTCAGATTGCAGTGGCATAGGCACAGAGAGACTGAGCACCAGCCATCAATTTGAGCCATTTTTTCTGAGAAAACGCATTGAAATGATTGTACCCGACGAACTTGTCGAAACGATTGTTTCGATACTGATCGAGCATGCCCATACCGGAAACCCTGGGGATGGCAGGATTTTTATCCTGGATGTGCAGGAAGGCATACGGATCAGCACCAAGGAAAGATCCCAAGATAGGCCATGACATGAATTTTCCGCAGATTATGAGATGCCTTGTTTATTTGTGCGCCTTTCTATTGCTGGCAGGCTGCGAGCAGCAGAAAGAAACTAATGTACAGGCGACCACTTTACCGACGGCTCCAACTGCCCAAGTCGATGTCATTACCGATAATAATGTTATCGAGGTTCCCCGACCCGATGAATTCCCCTTGGTAAAGGCCGGAACCCGTTCGGTTTCGAAAGAACTGTCGGTGAATGGCTCGATTGCCCCGGATGTCAGCCGCACCGTTGGCGTGAATGGCCTGTCCGGGGGTCGTATCGTAGAAATCCATGCCCGGCTCGGCGATACGGTCAAAAAAGGGCAATTGTTGCTGAAGATTCACAGCCCCGACCTTGCGAACGCCATTGCCGCTTTGAAGCAGGCTAGATCTGACGAGCTATTGGCCCAACGCAATTATGACCGCAACAAGTTTCTATACGAGCGGGGTGCCGTCGTGGCCCTGAAGGATCTTCAGGCATCGGAAAATGTCTTGACCGACGCCAAGGCCAACACCGAAAACGCCATCACCCAAGTGCAATTGTTGAATGCGGACACCAAGAATCCGTCGTCCTTTGTCGAATTGCGGGCACCGGTCAGCGGAATCATCGTGGAACAAAATGTTGCCCTAGGCACCGCCGCCAAATCTTTGGATGCCACGCCCAACCTGTTTACGATTGCCGACCTCAGCCGGGTCTGGCTGTTGTGCGATGTCTTCGAAAACAATCTTGCCGATGTCCACTTGGGCGACACCGCTAAAATCCGTTTAAACGCCTACCCCAAGCTTGCATTACAGGGCAAGGTGGTGAACATATTTGGCTTGCTCGACCCCGCCACCCGAAGCACCAAGGTCCGTATTGAACTGGACAACGCCCAAGGCATTCTGCGCCCTGGCATGTTTGCCACCGCGATCTTCGTTTCACAAGACAAAATATCTGTGGTTGCTGTTCCGGCAACGGCCATTTTTCGGCTGCATGACAAAGACTGGGTATTCTTTCCGCAGGGTGGAAAAAAATTCCGCCGTTCCGAAGTCCAGACCGGAGCCACGAACGCGGATGGAACCCATATGATCATTACAGGGGTGCAGGTTGGGGATCAAGTGGTCAGCAATGCCTTGCAACTTTCCGCCGCCGCCAGGACGGAGAACCCGACGGCGTTCGAGGAGGACGAGAAGAGGGATAATCAATGATCGAAGGGATTGTCGATTTCGCGCTACGCGAGAAACTGCTGGTTGCTTTTATCGGTCTTGTGTTGATGTTGGGGGGTGGCTTCGCCTTCCATGAATTGCCCATCGAAGCCTACCCGGATGTCGCCAACAACTGGGTGCAGATCATCACCCAGTGGCCTGGCCGCGCCGCCGAGGAGGTCGAACAACAGGTCAGCGTGCCCATTGAGATTCAAACCGCTGGTTTGCCACATTTAACCAACCTGCGCTCGATTTCGATCTTTGGCCTTTCTGTCGTCACGCTGATTTTCGATGACGATTCGGATGACTTCATGAATCGGCAGCGGGTTCTGGAGAAACTCTCGCAAGTGAGCCTGCCTTCTAACCTGAATCCTGTGATGGGACCGGATTTCAGCCCGGTCGGACAGATTTACTGGTACACCCTCGCCAGCAGCAACCCGCAATTCGACCTGATGGAACTCAAGGCGATCCAAGACTGGGAACTGCCCAAACGGTTCAAAAGCGTACCCAATGTTGTGGATGTTTCCGGTTTCGGCGGCTTGACGCGGGAATATCAGGTGCGGGTCGATCCAAACAAATTGATGAGCTATGGGCTAAGCATCACCGATGTCAACAACGCCCTGGCGGCCAACAACATCAATGCCGGCGGCAGCTTCATAGAACGTGGCAACCAGCAGATCAATATCCGCGCGGTGGGCTTAGTGCGGGATGTCGCCGACATTGCTGCCACGGTCGTCAAGGTCCAGGGTATCACGCCGATTCGGGTCCGTGATGTCGCCACGGTGACCCAGGGGCCCAAGATCCGCCTGGGGCAGGCTGGCAAAGCGATTCATCGCGAGGACGGGCGGGTCATCGACAATGACGATGTCGTCGAAGGCATTGTGCTGCTGAGAAAAGGCGCAGAATTTAATACCACCATCAAAGCAATTGAAGCGAAAGTCAAGGAACTCAACGGGCATTTCCTGCCGCCGGGTGTAAAGATCGTTCCCCATCTCGACCGCGGCGATCTGGTCAAGTATACCTCGCATACCGTTCTGTACAACCTGACGGAAGGCATGTTGCTGGTTGTCGCGATTTTATTCTTGTTCTTGGGCAATTTCCGCAGTGCGCTGATAGTGGCGATGACCATCCCGTTTTCACTCCTGTTCGCCTCGATCCTTTTGAATTTCAATCATATTCCGGCCAATTTGTTATCACTGGGTGCGCTGGATTTCGGCATGGTCGTCGATGGCGCAGTGGTGATGGTGGAGAATATCTCCCGGCATTTGCAAATGCGCAGGGAGCAAAAAAAGCCCATCAGCGAGGTCATCTCCCATGCGGCCCACGAAGTGCAGCGCCCGGTGTTCTATGCCATCGGTGTCATCATCACCGCCTATTTGCCTATTTTCACCTTGCAGCGTGTCGAAGGGAAACTGTTCCACCCGATGGCTTGGACAGTTTCTTTCGCCTTGCTCGGCGCATTGATCTTTTCCATGGTCATGATCCCTGTAATCGCCAGCGTTGTACTGCGCAAAGGTGCCAAGGAATGGCATAACCCGGTCATGGAATTAATAACCGGAATCTACCGCCGGGTGCTCACTTGGTGCATCCAGCACCGTTGGATCACACTCGGATTAGCCGTCGCCTCTTTGAGTGGTAGCATTTGGCTTTGGGCGGGCGGGGCCATTGGCTCGGAATTCCTGCCCCATCTCGACGAGGGTGCCGTCTGGGTGCGCGGCACCCTGCCTTCGAGTACTGGTCCCACCGAGGCCGGACGCGTCGCACAGCAGGCACGCCAGACACTCGCGAGTTTTCCGGAGGTAAAGCAAGTCGTCTCTCAGTTTGGACGCCCGGATGACGGCACGGATGTCACTGGCTTTTTCAATACCGAATATTTCGTGGATTTGAAGCAGCATAAGCAATGGCGTCAGCAGTTTAATGGCAAGGATGACCTGATCAATGCGATGAACACAGAATTGCTAAAAATTCCGGGTGCCATTTGGAATTTTTCGCAGCCTATCGCCGATAACATGGAAGAGGCAGTCAGTGGTGTCAAGGGGCAGCTTGCGGTCAAGCTCTATGGCGGGGATCTAAAACAGCTTGAACATACCGCCGACGACATTGTCGCGGTGATGCGCAAGATCAAGGGTGTTGCCGACCTAGGGGTGTTCCGCGTCGTCGGCCAACCCAACGTCAATGTCAAAGTAGACCGCGCAAAAACCGACCGTTTCGGATTCAACATGTCCGACGTGCAGGATGCTGTGGAGACCGCCCTCGGTGGCCGCGCTGTCAGCCAAGTCTTGCAAGGGGAACGCCGCTTTGATCTGGTGGTCCGTTATCAGGAGCCGTTCCGCAACACCCTGGAGGACATCGCCAGTGTCCGTCTGCTCGCACCCAGCGGTGAACGGGTGTCCTTGGGCCAACTGGCCACCATCAACGTCGAGGACGGCGCATCGATGATCTACCGTGAGGGCAGCCAGCGATTTATCGCCATCAAATATAGTGTGCGTGGGCGCGATCTTGGGTCCACCGTGCAGGAAGCCATCAAGGGGGTGAACGAGCAAGTGAAACTACCTGATGGCTACCGTATCGACTGGGCAGGCGAATATGAGAGCCAAAAGCGGGCGAATGCGCGGCTGTTGGTCATCGTCCCGTTCACCATCCTGATGATTTTTTTCATCCTGTTTTCGGTATTCAATTCAATCAAGTGGGCACTCTTGGTCATGGTAAATATCGTCCTTGCCCCCATCGGTGGATTGCTGGCCCTTTATGTCACCGGCACCCATTTTAGCGTGTCCTCCGGGGTGGGGTTCCTGGCACTGTTCGGTGTCTCTGTGCAAATCGGCATCATTATGGTGGAATACATCAACCAGCTTCGTGTCAGGGGAATGACCATCATGGAAGCCGCTGTGGAAGGTGCCGTGCTCAGGTTGCGCCCCATCATGATGACCATGCTGGTGGCCACGCTGGGCCTATTGCCTGCCGCCATGTCCCATGGCATCGGCTCCGATTCGCAACGCCCGTTCGCTATCGTCATCGTCGGCGGACTCATAGTCGATCTCATCATGAGCGCATTGCTGCTGCCGACACTGTATGTCTGGATTGCCAATCCTAAGGATGAACGTCTGCCCAGGCCTGCGGAAGCCTTCAAGGAATAGATGCCGCGCACTATTATGGCCGGAATGAACCATTTTAACATCCCCATGAACAAAACCAACCCTATAAATGGCTATGTAAGAATGGGCCATGCCCCCGACAACTACACGCCAAAGCCCTGTCATTGTTTTGGATATTCAGCAATTCTCAGGTTTTGGCTTGCCGGTTTGGTTTTGATTTCCTTGTCATCCTCGCTGGCCCTGGCGGCGGAACCCGTCAAACTATCGGAAGGCCAGGCGATTGCGCTGTTCTACCAACGCAACCTAAATCTGCTGGCGGCGCGTTACAACATCGACAACTACCGGGCCCAAGAGGTCATCGCCGCCGCCATCCCCAACCCGACCATCAGCGTCCAAGTGTTGGAGTTGAGCAGGAATCCCAACCAAAACGCCACAGCGCAAGGTTGCCCAACAAGCGCCACGGGCGGGAATATAAACTGCGGACCTGCCATGTATGCCACGTTCAGCCAATTGATCGAAATGGCGGGCAAGCGGGGCTTGCGCATGCAAAGCAGCGCCATCGCCACCCAAGCCGCCGAAAGCGATTTCCGCGATGCCGTCCGCATCTTCTCCAACATGGTAAGGGATGCCTATTACGGTCTGGCGCAGGCACAGCAGGTGCGTGGGCTGATGCAGGAAATTGTCAATTATTACAAGGATATCGTCGCCAGCAACCGTTTGCGCTTTCAGGCCGGCGATATCGCCGAATCGGATTTCATCCGCATAGAGACTGAGAGTCTCAGGGCCAATTCAGACCTCGACAACGCCCAGGCGGCGGTGGAGCAAGCCCAAGGCAGCCTGGCGACCATCCTGAACTGGCCGGACAAAAGCATGCAGTTCGTGGCGGAGGACCGCCAGCCGCAGTTCAAGGACATCGGGCAGGACCTGTCGCGGGAAGCCATGATCAACAAGGCGCTGTCGCTTAGGCCGGACTTGGAAGGGGACAAACAGCGGGCGGACCAGGCCGCAAAGAATTTAGTTTTGGCGCACCGCCTGAAATACCCCGATGTGACGGTAAACGCGGGCTATGCGAGGGATCCCAGTAACGTTGTAAAGGACACTGGTTTTGCGGGGGTCAGCCTTGAAGTTCCCGTGTTCTACCAGTACCAAGGCGAGGCCGGCCAAGCGGCAGTCAACCTTAGCCAGATGCGTCTGGCAGCGGAGCAAACCGAGCTGGGTGTGCGCAACGACGTGGTGAGCGCCTATGCCAACTGGGTCAGCACCAACAAGGTTGTTAAACGTTATGAAGCGGAGTTGCTCAAACACGCCACGCAAATCCGGGAAAGGATGGAACTGGCTTATAGGCACGGGGCCACCACCGTGCTGGATTTCATCGATGCCCAGCGCACCTACAAGTCCGTGATGCTGGACTATTACACAGCGTCCATCAACCGGGTGAATGCTTACTATGACTTGGCCAAATCCCTAGCGGTCGAACCCAATGCCGATCTCACTGCCCATGCCGATGATCCGCAGAAAATCGATGCCGGACGTTTGCGCACAATCAACTCGGCAAACCGGCCGGTATCCGTAGAATGACAGTTAGGCATCTAATGTCATCCGTTGAAAAAAACATCTGGGTTAACACATCCTTTGCCCGATCTTTGCTTATTCAATGCTTGTTTGTGTTTGCGGTGATGTGGATTTTTGCCTTTTCCCCGCGCTTGCATGCAGAAACTGTCAGCTTGAGCGAAGAACAAGCCATCCAGTTGTTTTACCAGCGCAATCTTAATCTGCTGGCCGCCCGGTACAACCTTGAATCCGCCCAAGCCCAGGAAATCATCGCCGCCGCCATACCCAACCCGAATATCAGTGTCCAAGTGTGGGAGTTGAGTAAGAATCCCAACACAAACGCTCCTTCGGCTGGCTGCCCCATAGGCACCCAAACCAACCCTCAAAACTGCGGGCCCGGCATGTGGGCCACGCTTTCCCAGTTGATCGAAATGGCGGGCAAGCGGGGCTTGCGCATGCAAAGCAGTGCCATCGCCGCCCAGGCCGCCGAAAGCGATTTCCGCGATGCCATCCGCATCTTCACCAACGTGGTAAGGGATGCCTATTTCGGCCTGTTGCAGGCACAAAAGGTGCGCTGGCTGGCCCAGGAAATGGTCAACCATTACGTGGAGATCCTCGCCAGCAACCGTTTGCGTCTGCAAAGCGGGGATATCTCTGAGTCTGACCTCCTTCGCGTCGAATCCGAGAGTCTTCGGGCCAGTTCAGACCTCGACAACGCCCAGGCGGCGGTGGAGCAAGCCCAAGGCACCCTGGCAGTCATCCTGAACTGGCCGGACAAAAGCATGCAGTTCGTGGCGGAAGACCGCTTTCCGCAGTTGAAGGACATCGGACAGGATCTGTCGCGGGATGCCATGATCAACAAGGCACTGTCGCTTAGGCCGGACTTGGAAGGGGACAAACGCCGGGCGGACCAGGCCGAAAAGGACTTGGAATTGGCGCGCCGCCTCAAAATTCCTGATATCACGTTGGACGCGGGCTATGCCTTAGACCCAGGCAACACGAATTTAAATACTGGATTTGTGGGCATTAGTTTGCCTCTACCTTTGTTCTACCAATACCAAGGCGAGGTCAGTAAGGCGGCTGTCAACCTCAACCAGACGCGGCTGGCGGCGGAGCAAACCGAGCTGGGTGTGCGCAACGACGTGGTGAACGCCTATGCCAACTGGGTCAGCACCAACGCGGTGGTTAAGCGCTTTGAAGCGGAGTTGCTCAATCACGCCACACAAACCCGTGACAGGATGGAACTGGCTTATAGGCACGGGGCCGCCACCGTGCTGGATTTCATTGATGCCCAGCGCACCTACAAATCCGTCATGCTAGACTATTACACAGCAGCCATCAACCGGGTGAATGCCTACTATGAACTGGCAAAATCCCTTGGAGTCGAGCCCAAAGCCGATCTCATGGCCCAAACCGACGAACCGCAGAAAATCAGATCAGACCGGCTGCGCACCATCAGCACGGTCGATCAAGCACCGGCACCCGCCGAATGAACAAGAGACCAGATATGACCATGACACAATGGCTTAAACGAATCGCATTCTGCCTGTGCGCAGCGGCCCTCCTCGGCTGTGCGACGCAGCAGACCGCCATTACCCCCATAAAAGGCCCGGACTCGTCCAAATTGGGCCAAAAGCCCATGATGTACATCCACATCCAACAGGATAAGCGCTTGCCAGCGGAATTCGTCGCCTTGTTCCAACGGCGCAGCCTTGATGCATTCCCCGGTTTCGTCATCTTTACCGACGATGGCACGATTCACGACAAGGAAATCCAGAAAGCCGATTGGATCATGACGATCCGGACCACGCGCATCCTGTCCCGTTATAACTTCCAGCCATTTGATGACAACACCGCCAATGCCATCACCGACTGCGTGGCAGGTGCGGCCTTTGGTGGCCTAGCCATCACACCCTGCGTGGTGAAAGGCGACGAAGACTTTTTGGAAGCCACCCTCAGGGACGGCAACAGCAAGACCCTCAAGACCTATCAAGTGGCGGAAGCCGCCGAAGGCATAACGATGCTGCCGCCGCTGACCTATTTGCGGAATACCGATCAGACCGAACGCTGGGAAACCATGATCCATGATTTTTACGAAATGATGGGGAAAGACGGGGTTTTCCAAACCATTCCGGCGCGTTCAAACTAGAATGAGTTGTGACTGCGCAAAGGCATGCGCCAACACATCAGCGGAGCGCAAAACGCTGCGTGTTGCGCTTGCTTTGAATTTGACGATGTTCGCCATCGGCACAATTGCGGGCCTTTTGGCGGAATCAACCGGCCTACTAGCCGACGCGCTTGACATGCTGACCGACGCGATAACCTATGGGTTGTCCCTCATGGCCATCTCGCGTGGACTGGCGTTCAAAAAAAATGCCGCTCGTTGGAGTGGCGGAATTTTGGTTTTACTCGGCATCGGCATCATCTTGGATGTGGTGAGGCGATGGTTTTTTGGCAGCGAGCCGGTCGGGTCGGTAATGATGGTTTATTCCACCGTTTCGTTTGCAGTCAATCTTTACGTACTGACGCAAGTTGCAAAATTCCATCGCGGCGAGGTCCACCTGCGGGCGAGCTACATCTGCACAAGGGCTGATGTGATTGCCAACCTTGCTGTTTTCGCTTCAGGGGGCATTGTCGCAGTGACCGGGTTGAGCATTGTGGATTTGATAATCGGGTTATTAATCGGATTATATGTACTGAAAGAAGCTGTCGAAATCCTTGTCGAAGCGAAAGAGGCAACCTGAGTAGCCGTTGAACTAGAATCCGCAATCGACGATTAATCAATCCCCTACTCAACCGACTCGTTACCATCCATGGCACTCACTGCCATTAAGTTAAGCCGTTCGTGGTGAGCCTGTCGAACCATGAACGGCTTAACGATCAATAATCTGGGGATTTTCCGTCCACCCTTCGACAGGCTCAGTGCGAACGGAAAATCCTTAACATAATGGCAGTGATCCATGGCACTGGATTCCGGCATCCTAGCCGGAATGACGGCGTTTTTGCCAAAATGAGAATTGCTGTCCTCCCAAGGTGTCTGTAACCAGTGGCTTGGTATCGTTGAAACAGTTAAAAAAGCTATTAAGCTGACCGCAGCGCCTAGGCGTGTTCTTTTTCCCAGTGGTAATAGCCCAATGGCGGCTATTGACAACAATGGGGCAAGTATTTCCAAGGGTACAATATAGCGGTAAATGGCAAGCCAAGGAACCCAAATGGCATAGGTCACTAAACCCGCCACCAAAATCCAAACAGTAGGCCCGGGATGGGTAAAAGGATGGGGCTGCTTGCGCCAAATCCTCGCCAGTGCAGCCAGCAGAAGTAGGATTAGTAGTGCCAAAATACGAAAATCACGAAAGCCGGTTTCTCCGCACAAGTGGCTATTGAAGCTAAAACGAAAAACGAACAAAATTTTTTCAACGAGACCCTGCGGAATAAAATCGGGAGCCCGGTAAGGAACGGGCAGAACCAATAGCGTGCGGAATGTTTGATTAAAATAAGGGAAGAAGGGATTGCCAACGGTTTTCCACAAATGCACGGCCCAATAACCCCCGCTCAAGGCGAATCCAATCAAAACCCCGATGCCAAAGCAAAAACTCGTGCGTACCCGGCGCAGTGGGGCCATGTCGGCAACAAGAAAAGCCACCGTCAGCCCAACACAATATATCACCATGGATTGTTTCAACCCAAAAACCATTCCTACAGGAACGCCGGCTACGGCCGTCCAGGCAATGCTTGTAAGCTTAGATCCATGGATGATTTTGTTCCAGTTTGACACCACCAACAGAATTGAGGCCAACACCCCCAAACTTAACACATTGTCATAAAACATGATGCCAATTTCGGAAAGCCCTCCGGCACCACACAACCCAACCAAGGCCAAAATAGCAGAAGCATAAAGGCGATGGCGCGGGTGGGTTAAAGTCAAAAGATGCCAGGCGATGGCAGACAAGGGCAGAAAGTTAAAACCATGAAGCGTACCCAATGCGAATCCGATGGCCTGTGCGGGCAGACGTTCGGTCGCCATTGTATAAGGCGCTGCCAGCAGTGGATTGTATAAATTGGCTATCTGGCTTAGCAGCCAATTGCTGTCGGCCAGTCCGTTGACAAATGCCCAATCGTTGTACAGTGGGTAAGTTGTTAAATCCCAACGGGTGTCCATGCCAAACCAAAGTGCCACCAAGCCAAAGGTCAAGCAAACAAGAAAAGTGATTAAATAAAGTATGCGGGGAAAAGGAGGGACATCCGCTATCTCAGCGTACTTGGCAATGATTTCCTGCTTGGAGATTTTGCTAAAAACGATATGTTTGGACAGCAAATAATTAAAAAATAGGCCACCCAACGAGCCTAATCCAGTCGCCACGGCAGGCATCCAAACGTAAGGGGGAAACTGTGTGACAGCGGCGGTGTAAATGGATAAATTGACAAAGCCGCCAAAAGCATTGGTTGCTAAAAAGCTTCCCCATTCAATAATGATGGATTTGTCGCTTTTGCCAAAGTTATATTGCCTGTTCATCCACCAAGTGAATGTTGCGGCGGTAAAAAAGGAAAACACCTTCGCTAAAAACCATGGCAAGCCCAAACCCCAAAGGCCAACATAGAGGACGGTCAAATCGACTAACAAACCGCCGATGCCCACCAACGCAAAACGCCAAAATGAATGGGGTATGCGTGATTTTAAAACCGTTAAGTCCATGTAGGGTACTCGATCTTAAAATAGTTAATTATGGTGTGTGAAGGTCATTATTTGCAATTCTACCTTGAGTTCTTCTATGTTTTTTTCAAATTCGCCGCACTTTTTTTCCAACTGTGCGCATCTCTCCTTACTCTCAAGCCATAAGTTAAGCAATGAATCTTGTATCATTTTGACGGTGACAGGATCCTGTTTTTGATCTTTCAATGAATCGTAGGCTTGTTGAGGTGTCATGCCCGACTTAATATTGGCAATTTGCGCGGCCATAAGCTTATCCGTACCCAAGGTATGATAGGTTAGCCAAAAGGTCATGAAGCGCACGAGTTTATCTACCTTTCCGGTAATTCTACGATCATAAGAACCTGATATTTCACTAAAATTATCAATATCATAGATGAAGGATTGATGTTCCATGTGATGCATAGCCGAATGCCTTTGATCGACATGGCTTTCTAGCATTAATAGTTCTTCATTATGGAAATTGTTTTTAGTATGGTGGATCAATAGATGTACGGCACTATCAATATCTTCATGGCTTATATTTCCCTGTTGCATTTTGTTTATAAGATTATTCAGCAGTTGAAATATCTCTTTATGATGCCTATCGACAAAGTCGATTTTTGTCTCAAAACTACCCGACCACAAAAGCATTTAAACATCCTTACAGTGATTTTATCATCATAAGCACCAACTCTGCTGAACTATCTATTTGATGAACCAATCCATTTCCAAGGCCGAATCCTCAGATTGGTTTATGGTAGAAGGTTCCTGTTTGGATTGGAGAGACTCTATTGTCTTTTGCAATTCAGTCACTTTTATCTCCATCTGATTGCAGCGCTCTTTGGCATCAAGCCATAGGTTAATGATTGCATCCAGCATTAAGTTGACTGTAGCAGGGTCAATCTTATGGTCTTTCAACATATCAAACGCTTGCTGAGGACTCATTCCTGCTTTAATATTAGTCAATTGTGCAGACATAAGCATGTCCGTCCCTAAGATATGGAATATTAGCCAATAGGTTATGAAGCGCACCAGATTTGTCGCTTTTCTAGTGATGCGGCGATCATCGGAAGAAGTTATATCGCTAAAAAGGCCAACATCATACAAAAAAGAATTATGCTCCATACGGTGTTTAGTTAAATGCCGCTTATCAATGCGACTTTCCATCATCAGGAGTTCTTCATCGCGTAAATGATTTTCTGTATAATGGATTAACAGTTTAATAGAGTTATTCACATCTTCATAGCTTATATTGTCTTGTTTAATGTTTAAGCTCAGCTTGTTAAGCAACTGAAAAAGGTTCTTGTGCTGTAAATCAACAAGCTCTATATTTGTATTAAATGTGTCTGACCAAATAAACATAATATTACCTTATTATAATCATTGAAAACAATCTGAATTACTCCCATTTCACTCGAAAAATATCTATGTGACGTAGGATGGGCTGAGCTTGCGAAGCCCATCAACCGTGCAGGTCTGAAAACGCGAATGATGCGCCTCGTTCCTCGGCACATCCTACATTTTTTACCAAAATGCCTATGGGCTATAGGTCAGGTTAGCCGCTTGCGCCGTAACCCGATAGGCCCTATACCCAAGCCCTTTTCATCTAGGTGGCCCACTATTGTACGTTGTTTCAAACCGGCTTTGGACATAAGGGATTCGCTCCTTTAGTGTTGATTCAGCCAGATGGGGCAAAAGGGCGGGTTTGGAACCCGCCCCTACGCAGGTTTTGATTCCAAAATTTCCACAAGCCCCAACAACGGCAACCACTCCCGCGGCAATTCAGGAAAGCGTGTCCCGGTTGTTCTCGTCATCATGCAACCAGCGCCAAACAGTCTGGCCCATATCTTGGAAAACTTTCAAATCCATCCTGTTTTTCTCTATAGAGTCTATTGTGGATAGTATAAACTGACCTGATTAGGAAGATGTTTCAGCTAAACCCAAAACGCCGTCATTCCGGCAGGGATTGCCGGACAAATCGGCAGGATAGCCGATTTGCACGGCTTAGCCGCCCGAAGGGTTCGGGACACGGATGTCCCGAATGCATCCAGTAGCCATGGAGGGCAAACTAGATTCACCTCCCTGTGTTCTGGATTCCGGCAATCCCTGCCGGAATGACGAATACGGCTAGGTTTACAAATTGGCTGAACAATCTTGCTAATCAGGAACCACTATGAACCGCAAAACCGCCCCGCTCGTATTACTCGCATCCCTAATGATAACGAACCCACTCCATGCAAAACCGCAGAAGGCGACCGATGCCGACAATGGACGCACCATTGAATTACAAGTCGGGCAAGCCTTTCAGCTAACACTAGGGTCGAACCCGACGACCGGCTATCGTTGGGTATTTGATGGGCAATCGAGCGGCATTGTCGTTCAAGAAGGAAAGCCTGTCTACGCTGCCGACAATCCCGACAAGGGGTTGATGGGGGGTGGCGGCATTGAACATTGGACATTCCGTGCAGTGAAGCCAGGAACGGAAACCCTCCGCTTGGAATATCGCCGCCCTTGGGAGCAAGCCGTGGCACCGGCGAATCGGGTCGAGTTTCCGGTTATTGTCAAGTAGACCGCAATGAACTGAGAAACAAGCCTAGCCCGCCGATGGACAGCACAAGGATGGTGAGTAAATCAAATAGCGTCATATCATGGAGAGTAAAACGCAGGCCGGACAATACACCGATTACCATCGCACTGACCGCACCCACGACCAGCGCCCAGCCAATCAGATTTCGGGCATTATAAAAAATCATCCCGATGCCAAAAACAAACGGTATCAACAAGGTGCCGCCAGTGATTGAGGCTGAATATCCGAACATCGGAATTTGGTACAAACTCGCGCCAAAACTGAAAGAATTGCTGACGTGGATGGAATGCAAGAGTAAATAAAACCCTGAACACATCATCACAAAACCAATGATGAAAGACCCCACCCCCCCCGGCGTACCACCTGCCCCTTGAAAACTCATCGCATTGCTCCACGATTAAAAAATGGTTTGAACTATGCCTTAACATTGAAAAAGATCAAGGCATCAAACATAATAGGGATAATTGCATTAAGCCGTTTATCTTAACATTTTCCAGAATTCAACCCATGATCAATCCAGAAATCATCAACCGGGCAGACGAGATACAGAAAACTTTCCAAGCGGCCCTACCATTCCGCCATGTGTGTATCGACGGATTTTTGCAACCTGAGTTTTGCGAATCCTTGTTGCGGGACTTCCCAAGTTTTGATCCCAGCAAAGCAATCAACGAGATGGGCGAGGTTGGTGGCAAGTCGGTGCATGAAGTGGTGTCCGATATCAGCCCTTTCTACAAGCAGTTTTATCAATACATCAACTCGAAAGAATTCCTTGATGCCGTTTCAGCCATCACTGGCATACCCGACTTGATTGCCGACGGAACCTTGTTTGGGGGGGGCACCCATGAAAACCTTGATGGACAGGCTCTGGATATTCATGTCGATTTCAATATCGACGAACGCCGCATGTTGCACCGCCGATTGAACTTGTTGGTTTACCTTAACAAGGAATGGGAGGACAATTGGGGCGGTCTGATCGAACTGCATTCCGACCCGCGCCACCCCGAAGTTGACGAGATCGAAAGTATTCTGCCTTTGTTCAACCGGTGCGTGATTTTTGAAACCAGTGAATATTCTTGGCACGGCTTCGAAACCATCCATTTGCCCGAAGACCGTAAACACCTGTCGCGCAAATCCTTCGCCATCTATCTTTACACCAAGGACCGCCCGGTTGAAGACGCTGTTGCACCGCACACCACCTTCTACTTGTGCAGACCCTTTCCCAAAGACATCCAAGCAGGTAAAACCCTGAGCGAAGAGGATGTACGGAATTTGCGCAACTTGTTTACCCAGCGAGACGGCTTGCTTGAAATGTATCAAAAGCTGTTGGTGGAAAAGGAAGACCGTTTGCGGCGGTTTATGAACATCAAACAAGAAATGGACGGATCTGGACACATGGTGAACTACAATGCCATACTTAATTCTCGCTCGTGGAAGTTGGTCATGTTTGCACTCAAGTTGAAGAACAAGCTTTTGTCCGTATTTCGGTAGGGCGGGTTCTAAACCCGCCTTAAAAAATGCCAGCCTAGTAAGGGTGGGTTTGGAACCCGCCCTTACGGTAATGATTGATTTTAAAAGTAATCAAACCGCAAACACTGTATAAAGCATGTAAGCAATCAACATAACCGATATCAACATCAACACCAAATTGTTGAATATCGGAAGAAACGTCCAATACCTTTCGGGAATCTCGACAGTTTTTAGTGTGCGCAGGAATCGCCAATATTGAATTGAAGACAACAGGCAAAGAATCCCGCCAAGAATGATGAAGGCTAGGCCGATCCAGGCTGAGACATTATGGGTGGGCAAGTGTCGGCTATTGGGTTCGAGTATCCTTAGAAATAGCCCGAAGCGTTCGATCATAAAGCCAAAAGCCATTAGTGCAAGGCAAGTACGATTCCAAGCCAGCAGGGTGCGTTCGGCGGCAAACAATACACGGGGGTCGTTTAGGTCGGACATATTTACCGCGTTTTCAACATCATAAAAATTACTAGGGTGCTATTGTCGTTTTACAGGTTGTTTTTTAGTCAATGGCTTGTTTGTGTACCCATTTGACGCTTATGGAATTGCCTAAGCGCAAGGGAACTTCAACGCTTCGGGTCAAACCATCTAATAAGTGAAACCCAGATATTTCATTACCGAATGAGATCGTAACACCCCTGACGCAGCGATTCTAAATTTTCGTCATTCAGGCGGCTGGGGGGTTTCGGTGACCAACGACCCTTTCTTGCTAATGATAGGCGCCAAAACCAAGGCCACCCGATCAATGCTGTATAACTAATGCCACAAAGTTGTTGTAAAAATGAAAAATCTTTGTTACGATTTCACGCAGAGCAACTATCTGTTGCTTTTAAACAACGGATTAAATTCCAATTAAATGCTTTAAGGTAGGGTAGATCGTATGAAAACCATCACTAAAACGACTTTAATTAGCTTGGCAGTCGCTTCTGCGCTTGCCGTAGCACCATCGGCGGCTTTTGCCCATAAAAATGCAAAAAAGCACACCAATAGATCAGTAGCCACAAGTTCTAGTAGCTCTGTAGTATCCACATCCAGTTCAGAAGCCAGATTACGCGCTTTGGAAGCGGAAGTTCAAGCGTTGCGCGGCGAACTGGGCAGAACCCACTCCGAGGCCAAAACGGCTGTTGCCACCTCTCAGCAGACCGCAACTGCCGAACAAGCGGTTGAAGCCAAATTGATCGAACACGAAAAGCAGTCCAAAGAAAATAATAACACCGTGTTCTTCCGTGGCGGTTATGCGGGCATGACCCACAACCGCAACGATGAATTGCTGGTCAGCAACTCCGTTTTGACGGGTGCGCCTATCCAAAATGAAAGCAATGGCGGTGCTGGCTGGTATGTCGGTGCCGGCTTTGACCACCGTTTGACCAACGACCTGTGGGGCTTTACCGATCTGGTCGCGGTTGATGCCGAATTGATGTTCCAATACATGAACTTCGGCACCGCTACGAACACTCTGGTGGCGGCTGCAAGCACTGCCGTTGGCAAGGTTGGGGCTTTGGGGACCATTCAAAATCAAGTGACCCAATTCACCCTTTCAGCTTCGCCGAAGGTCAAGTTCAACACGGGTACGATTTTCACCCCGTGGGTCATTCCGTTCGGTCTGTCCGTGAACGTCATCTCCCCGCCATCCAGCGGCGTTACGGTGTTGAACCCCGGTTTGATGTTGGGCGTGGGTGGCGAGTTTGCCATCTGGAAAGCGCTAATCGCAGGTGTTGATTTCCGTTACAACTTCACTGGCGGCGATTTGAGCTACCACAACCAAGTTGGACTCAATGGCCTCCCCCTTGTTCAGCTTAAGGGCGTAAGCACTGACGGCCTGACTGCGGGCGGCTATTTCGGCTTCAAGTTCTGATAGTGACGTAGCCCGGACGGAGCCGCTTGCGGCGTAATCCGGGAGAACCTGGTGGTCACAAACCCGGATTGCGCCGCAAGCGGCTCCATCCGGGCTACAGCCTACAGGGTTGCGTAACATCAGTTAGTCAGAGAGGAAGGGGGAGTAATCCCCCTTCCTTTTTTGCATTAAGACGGGAGTGCAAGGCTTGCCTCCCGCATCACTTTTTGCTTGCTCGTTCCCAAGCTCCTGCCCTTGCCTTTATACACAAGTCAGGAAAATCGGGAAAAGCCGTCATTTCGGCAGGGATGCCGAAATCCAGGCCATGGACGGTAATCAGTAGGTTGTGCAAGTGATTGATTCAGGCGACTTGTCTTGCCTTAGTTTATCGTGCGTGGATACGAGGGCATCTCTTGTACCCCACAGTTTGCCAACCTTGGACGATGGATTTCGCTTTGCTTAAAGCCATGTCAGGCTTTTGCCGAACCTATGCGCTTGATTACCCATGACGGAAAATTGTCCGCTTATGATGTTTCGGGCCGCATGATAATAGCGTGTTGAATCGACCTGAAGGCCCTGTACTACCCTGGAATTTGCTCTATGAAAGAACTCTACCCGCCCATTGTTCCCTATGCCGTGCATATTTTGAAGGTGGGCAATGGTCACAGTCTATATGTCGAGGAATGTGGCAACCCGGAGGGCATCCCCGTGGTTTTTCTGCATGGCGGACCGGGCTCTGGTTGCAAAACCTATCATCGTAGTTTTTTCGATCCAGACAAATACCGTGCCATTTTGTTCGATCAGCGTGGCTCGGGACGATCCACCCCCCATGGTCGGCTGGAGGGTAACACCACATCCCATTTGTTGGCAGATATGGAGCTGATCCGCAAGCATTTGGGAATAAAAAGTTGGCTGTTGTTCGGCGGGTCTTGGGGCGCAACCTTGGCCCTGCTTTACGCCGAATCTTTCCCTCACCGGGTTAATGGACTGGTATTGCGAGGCACCTTCTTGGCACGGCAACGGGATTTGGATTGGTATATCAAAGACGGAGCCAACCGTATCTACCCGGAACTTTGGAACGATCTAATCGCAGCCCTTCATGGTGAAGGAAACGGCGATTATATTGCAGCAATTCACACATTGTTGCATGGCGAAGACGAGTTGGCCCAACGCCGCATTGCGAGGGCTTGGTCGATTTGGGGGGGGCAAGTGGCGTTAGGGAATGAATTCATCCCCCCAGACTCCGAAGGCCACGTTTCGTCCCTAGTGCTCCAGCAAGCGCGGATAGAAGTGCATTATGGCATCCATGGCTATTTTATAAGCGAAAACCAAATTCTACTCGATTGCCGATTGATACCCAATGTTCCGGTCATTTTGATCCATGGAAGGCGCGACCTAGTTTGCCCGGTTGAGTCCGCTTGTCTATTGCACAAACATTTGCCGTTCTCGAGGCTGAGAATATTGCCCAACGCGGGTCATATTGCGGGGGGCGCGGATATGATTGATGCCGTCGTGAGCGCGGCGGATGAAATGGCCTTGCGCATTACCCCATAATCACACTCAACCATATCCAATTTTTAGAAAAATGAGTAATTCTTCCGTCTGTCGATGTAAAATTACTGATTGCACATCGGCACCAACGTCTAAGACTAGGCAAACATTGCCAATCGGAACCGACAATCCTCCGTAGCCAAGCTTAAAGGTAATATTTACATGTTCGATAACCTAACCCAACGATTTAACGAATCGCTCAAAAAAATTCGCGGTCAGGGTCGCCTGACCGAAACCAACATCCAAGAAACCCTGCGCGATGTTCGGGCGGCTCTGCTAGAAGCCGACGTGGCATTGCCCGTGGTGAAAGACTTCATCGAGCATGTGAAAACACGGGCGCTCGGTCAAGAGGTCGAGAAAAGCCTCAGCCCTGGACAATCGCTGGTAAAAATCGTCCACGAAGAGTTGAAGGCCATCATGGGTACAGCCCATGAGAAGCTCAGCCTAGCTTGCCAGCCACCGGCGGTAATCCTCATGGCCGGCTTGCAAGGTGCAGGCAAGACCACCACTGTTGCAAAGCTGGCGCGCTGGCTGAAGGAAAACGAGCGCAAGTCGGTTTTGGTGGTCTCTGCCGACATCTATCGCCCGGCTGCCATAGAGCAATTAAAAACCCTTGCCACCGAGGTCAAGGCTGAGTTCTTCCCCAGCGACATTACGCAAAAACCCGTGGACATCGCCAAAAATGCCATTATCTTTGCACGCAAGAAATACTTTGATGTAGTCATCGTCGATACCGCAGGCCGTTTGCATATCGACGAGGAAATGATGTCAGAAATCAAAGAGGTCCATGCCGCCATCAAGCCTATCGAAACCCTGTTTGTGGTCGATAGCATGACCGGCCAAGATGCCGCCAACACCGCCAAAGCTTTTCATGACGCGCTGCCCTTGACGGGCATTGTTTTGACTAAGACCGACGGTGATGCCCGAGGCGGGGCGGCATTGTCCATCCGTCATATCACCGGTAAGCCCATTAAATTCCTTGGAATAGGCGAAAAGACCGCCGCCTTGGAATTGTTCCACCCCGACCGCCTTGCCTCTAGGATTTTGGGAATGGGTGACATGCTCACCTTGATCGAGGAGGTGGAGCGCAAAATGGACAAGGAAAAGGCCGAGAAGCTGGCGAAAAAAATCCACAAGGGCAAGGATTTCAATTTGGAAGACTATCGCGACCAGTTGACCCAATTGAAAAACATGGGCGGCGTGATGGCCATGCTGGACAAGCTGCCCGGTGTCTCCAACATGCCGCAGCATATCAAAGATAAAGTCAACGAGAAGGAATTGTTCCAACAACTCGCCATGATCGACTCGATGACGAAGAAGGAACGCTTGACTCCCGATGTCCTCAACGGCTCGCGCAAGAACCGCATCGCCAAGGGTTCTGGAACTGAAGTGCCTGAGATCAACAAAATGCTCAAACAATTCGAGCAGATGCAGAAGATGATGAAGAAGTTCAAGAAAGGTGGCGATATTTCCTCGATGATGCGCGGCGCGAAAGCCATGATGGGCAAGCGGGCACCGACGTTTTGAGTTTAGTAAAGCTGTAACATGCATTTACTCATCTGGATCATCCTGTTCACCCTCATTGGCGGCGTGTTAAGCGTTATGGCCGCGTCTTTGTTCTTACTGGTCCCTGATAGGCACTATTCAAGCGTTCTGCCGCACGGGGTCAGCTTTGCGCTGGGTGCGCTGCTCAGCGTTGCGTTTTTGGACTTGTTGCCCCATGCAGTGGAAAACGCCGGGGTTGATCATGTACAGAGCCTCTTTGCCACCGTCCTTATCGGCATTCTAGTTTTTTTTCTGCTGGAAAAGCTGCTGTTGTGGCGGCACTGCCATACCCACGATTGCGAAGCCCACAACGATGGCGAAGAACATTACCACCAGCCGGCTGGTACACTGATAGTCATGGGCGACGGCATCCACAATTTCGTCGATGGGGTCTTGATTGCGGCTGCCTTCCTGACCGACTTGCATTTGGGCATAGTCACCAGCCTAGCCGTCGCCGCCCATGAGATTCCACAGGAAGTGGGAGATTTTGCCATCCTGCTGCAAAGCGGATATTCGAAGGCAAGGGCTTTATTCTACAATCTACTGTCCAGCCTAGGTACCGTGGCGGGTGGTGTGCTGGCCTATTTTAGCCTGGGGCATGTGCATGAATCGCTCCCCTATTTCCTCGCCTTGGCGGCGTCCAGCTTTATCTATATCGCCGTTGCCGATCTTATCCCCACTCTGCACAAAAAAACCCACACTGAGGCGGTGGTGCAACAAATGGTGCTCATCCTTGCCGGGGTCTTGTTGATAGAGGGGGTGCATCGCTACGCGGATAGCCTTGGCTTTTAGTGACCCTGAATAAAATAGACCGACTCGGTTTTAAAAACCGAGTCGGTCTTAATGTAATAGTGACTGAAAAAATCATCCAACCCTTCCATGCTCACAACCACCAACCACAGCCGTGACAGTGTCGGCCTGACCTACATATATCCTGTCATTTCCCGTCGCAGCAAGGGGCTGTCCATTGGCGTCAACCTCAACCCTAACAATGCCTGCAACTGGCATTGTATGTATTGCCAGGTGCCGGGCCTGACGCGTGGCAGTGCCCCGACTTGTGATCTGGGTCTGCTGGAAACCGAACTACGCGATTTTCTGGACGATGTGATACATGGCGATTTTTTCCGGCGTTTTGACATCGCCCCGGAACAGCAAACCATCCGCGACATTGCCATTTCCGGCAATGGCGAACCCACTAGTTCGGCGGAATTCGACCAGGTTGTTGGATTGATAGGTGCGGCGGCTGGCGACTACGATTTACTCGGCAAGATTAAGCTGGTGCTTATCACCAATGGCAGCTTGGTCCGTAGGGAACCCGTCCAAAAAGGGCTGGCGCATTGGGGCGAATTGGGCGGGGAGGTCTGGTTCAAGCTAGATAGTGCCACGGAAGCCGGCATCCAGCGCATCAATGGCGTACACCATGCGCTAGAAACTGTGCGGTGTAATCTTGAATCTGTTGCGCACCTATGCCCAACTTGGCTGCAAACTTGCTTGTTTGCCGTTGACGGACACCCGCCCTCATTGGAGGAGCGTAAGGCCTATCTGGATTTATTGGTGGCTTTCCAAAACCAAGACATCCCTTTATCGGGCGTTCTGCTTTATGGGCTTGCCCGCCCTTCAATGCAAACCGAAGCCCCAAGGCTTGCCGCCCTGCCCAGCGAATGGATGGAAGCCTTCGCGGCGGAAATTCGCAAGACAGGGATGGATGCGCGATTGAGCATTTAGGGATGACACCGCCTGAGCGATGTCATCCCTTTTCAGATAAACTGTATGTTCCAAGCCAAATCGTTCCAAGCAGGGTTGACACCATGAACCAAAACAAACCAAAACCGCAGCATCGCGCCCATGTCGCCAGCCTGACACCGGGTCGCTTGCGCATCAAAATGCATCCGCAACACAGGGATGAGGCAACCTTGCAAGTCATACAAACCGACCTGCAAGCACAGGAGGGCGTGCAAGAAGTCAAGGTCAACCCGGCCAACGGCAGTCTGACCATGCAATTCGACCGGGGCCGCTACACCCCGAAAGGCATCATGGGGCTGCTGGAAGATGTCGATGTGTTAGTGGAGTCGATTGGACTAGCACCTAAATTAGAGGGAGTGGTTCCAGACCACGGAGAACTATCCCCAAGTTTTATATTTGCCATCGAGGATTTAAACCGGCGCATCCAATCGGCGACCGGCCTACCCATTGACCTAAAGCTGGTACTTCCGCTGACCTTCGTCGGTGCCGGCGCATGGTCCATCGCCCGACGCGGACTGATGATCGAGGCAGTGCCTGGCTGGCTGTTTCTATGGTTCGCTTTCGACATGTTCGTTAAACTGCACCCGGTCAGACAGGGCAAAGCCGAACCCATAGAGATCAAGTGGTTATAGCTAAAACTTTATACTGTACGGCTATCCATAATATTTTTATCTGAGAGTTCATTTTTCGCATTACACGCATTGACAATCAAGGAATTTGGGGTATCCTTTTTGCGGGAATTCATATTTTAGCCTACGCCTTGCGTTTCAAGGCCTGTACGCCAGTTGGCGATGTTTGAAGTTTTTCAAGCTTAGGGCTTTGCCTGTCGTCGTTCGATAGGCATATACCGCAATTATATAGGGAGTAAGTCGATGAAAATTGAAGAATATAAAGATTTCAAAAAAAAACCCAAAGATGAACTTGGTGATATTGAGGTTGCTATTTGGCTTGTTAAATATATGTGTTATACTGATTTTTTTGTACATTATCTTGTTAAATTATACAGATGTAACCCTAACAAAAAGAAAGCCTTGAAAATGTTTCAACTTTTTTGTGACCCTAAAAGTAATTCGCCTTATACAGTAAATTTAAACTTCTCAGGGTCTGCTTTTCAAGGGTTGACTCAAGATATGGAAGCTTATCAGTATTCAAAGGAGAGTTCTAAAAAAATGTTCCTCCCAATACGTATATTAACAGCGTATGAGAGAAAGGCTAACCCAACAATTTTTGATCCTTTTGTCCAACAGGCGTATGTCCCTCCTTTTGAAACGCAACCTACACTAAACCAACAAACACCGCTTCCCAAGTTGGCAGAAAAATTAATAAAAGATTTGATCGAAGCGGGCTTTGTTGAATTGAAAAAATTCAATTTGTAAAATCAAATAGGTCAGACTCCATTGATTGAAAGGGCCGGACGCATTAGCGGAACACCGTGTATGAGCCGGATGTTCATACCATCCACATACGGCGCAATAAGCGGCAAGCCGCTATTGCGCCCTTACGCCCTGTGTCCATCATACGGTCATACCCGTTTTTGGCTTGAGTTTCTTTAGCCGGGTCGCAGGCAGACGTTTTAATGTTTGATTGCGTGGATCAACATCAATACCAACGGATTCCAAGGCAGTGACTCCCAAGATCGGTACCGTTCCAGGTTCTCCAATTATAATTGTTCCCCCTACAATCTCTCCCATAAACTCAATGTCGCCCGTTGTGATGTCCATCTTGATTTCGCTACCGTCGGCAAGTTCGTAAATACGCTGTGCCTTGGGCTTTAGCCCGATAGACTCAAGGCAATCCCTTGCAACGAGAGAATCCGTCGCACCCGTATCGACGAGAAACAGCCCCTCCCATGATTTTTCTGGGCTTGCCGGGTTTCTTATTGTCACCGTCACATGGGTTGCGCCCATAACTCACCTCAATATGTAGTGTGTTGCAATTCTCCGAATGATGATGCACGATAAGTACCCTACCAACCTTGCACATCCTACAGGGAGTTTAATGTTGATTGACTACCGCGGTTCACAATATCAACCCACCGCAAACCCATCATACCCAAACTCCCGCATAATCGCCCCCACCAACGGCACGGCGACTTCATAGGTTTTGACCGGAACGCCCAAGTCCACCAATTGGGTAATCTCCAACCCCGGATATCCGCAAGGGTTGATGGCGGAAAAAGGGGTTAAATCCATGTTCACATTCAAACTCAGGCCGTGGTAGCTGCATCCCTTGCGGATGCGTAGTCCAAGTGATGCTATTTTTTTGCCATCCACATAAACCCCTGGCGCATCGCGGCGGGCTTCGGCCTTGATGCCATATTGGGAGAGCGTGTTGATGACGGCGTTTTCCAAGCCGGACACCAAACTGCGGATGCCGATGCCAAGCCGGTTAAGGTCGAAAAGGGTGTAGGCGATGAGTTGCCCAGGGCCGTGGTAGGTCACTTGTCCACCTCGGTCGGATTCCACTATGGGAATTTTACCTACGCATCCTACCTTCGATGCTGTTGACACAGGTTGTTGCTCGTCATTCCGGCAGGGATCGCCGGAATCTAGGCTACAGGGATGTTGTAGGTCCGAGCCATCCATGGAATCTGGATTCCGGCGATCCCTGCCGGAATGACGCCCTAATTCAATTGCATTGTCTCCCACGGAGGGAGGGGCTTTTTCAGATTCTGAAAATAGAATATGCGCTGGGTCGCCATTACGTCCTAGCGTGTAGACCGGGGGATGCTCAACCAACCAAAGCTCATCGACGGTCTCGGCCCCCCGCGTTTCGGTGAATTCACGCATGGCTACCCAGACCTCCCGATAATCTCGCAGACCTAGTTGTTTAAGGCGTAAATCCATAAGAAATCCCCCTGA